>CAZLMI010000105.1:0-4032 GCA_964560865.1 Microcaldota archaeon | reverse complement strand
CTCTCCTGTTTTTACGTATGTTGTGATACTTATTTAAATATTATGAATGGAAGATAACTGTTTACTAGGTTTATATCATGAAACTCAAATTCAATCCAGATGGTCTTATTCCATTAATCATTCAGGATGCGGACAGTGGAACTGTTCTTTCGCTTTTCTATGCCAATCAGGAGGCAATAGACAAAATGCAGGAAACCGGCCATGTCTGGCGTTACAGCAGGAGCAAAAACAAACTCATGCAAAAAGGAGAGGAAAGCGTCAATGTGCAGAAGATTATTGAAATTAAAGAAGACTGCGATTCCGATGCCCTGCTTGTAAAAGTAAATCCAAAAGGCCCGGCTTGCCACAAGGGGACGGTTTCGTGTTTTGAGTCTGGAGTCATGGGCGGTTCAAATCAAAGCATCCTTTCTGAATTAATTGCAGTTCTCAGAGACAGGAAGAAAAATCCGAAAAAAGGCTCTTATACCTCTTCAATTCTAAACAACCAAAAGGAAATAATTGCAAAACTCCGCGAGGAATGCGAAGAATTCATAGAAGCAGGCGAAAAAAAGGAAGACAAGGAAGTGGTATGGGAAGCAGCTGATTTGCTTTTTTTCATGCTCGTTTATCTTGAAAACCGGGATGTGGAATTCGCGGATGTGCTGAAAGAACTGAAAAGAAGAAGGAAATAGTCTACTTCGTTTATTCTTGCTGTGCAAACATCTTCTTTAATTGATCGCATTTGTCCATTATTCTTTCACATTTTGCAACACGCTTGGCAATCTCCTGATGTGCAGATCCGGTGTCGTTACCTTCCCCAAATTCAATTCCCAGCAACATTCTTTTTATCCTGAAGCAAAGCCTGGCTGCTTTCTCAACGATTCCTTTTCCATCATAACCTGCACGCATTTCCTGGGTTAGTGCCCTCGTTTCTCTTTGGTATGGTTTCAACTTATCAACCAATATCTTTTTTGGTGCGCCCCATATATTTGGTTCTTCCACTATCCTTTTTAATTGGCTTAAGACCATTCCCATCTGGGATTTGGATTTGTCCGCTCCATTATTTGTTTGAATTTTATGCGCCTTTCTGGTTTTTTTGCCTTGATATTTGGTAGTTATTTTAACTCTACTCAATTCAATTATGACATTCGGATCTGTTGCATGTATATATTCCAATACCTGTTCTATCCTGTGTCCGGTTCTTCTACTGTGCCATATTCCCATTTCCCTAATCAGTTCCCTTCTTTCTCTTGCACGAATATTCGCAGTCATGCGTTCTTGTCGTTTTCTTTTTTCTTCAGGAACATCGTAAGCCAGCAAATCCCGTGGGTTTCTTTCTTCCACCAGCGGTGCAAATCGTACTAATGTTGATTTGCGTTCAGTTACTGGTATCGGTTGGATTTCAAACATTTCCCATGCTGCTCTTGCACTGGCAGTTCCTTTATTCAGTATACGTTCAGCACCATTTGGAAATTGCATTCTCGTTACAATTGTGCATGTTGCATAAAATTCGAGTACCCTTTTTACTGCCCGCATATTATCTCCTCTGTTGAAGTTTAATTTCATTCTCCTTAAATGTTGTAATTCGTATATGCTTTTGTTTTTAATCCTTTAGATACCCATACTATAAATATTACTTTCAAATAATCTAAAGTGATTAATATGAAACTCACACCAAAGGGAATGCGCGATATCCCTCCGGAAGATATGATTATTCGGGAACAGGTAATTGAAAAAATACGAAACGTCTATAGAAAATACGGTTTCAGGCCAATTGAAACCCCGGCACTGGAATATCTTGATACACTGAAAGCAAAAGCAGGAGAGGAAGCAGACAAGCAGATTTTCGTAATTGACGGCAATGAATACGGGATGCGATTTGATCTCACAGTGCCGCTTGCCCGATACGCTGCTTCTGCCGATACTCCAAAGCCATTCAAGCGTTATGCAATTGACAAGGTATGGCGAAAGGAAGAGCCGCAACGCGGAAGGTTCCGCGAATTCTGGCAGGCGGATGTTGATATAATCGGAAGCAAAAGCATGAGATGTGAAGCGGAAGCCCTTACCATTGCCCGGGAAATTTGCTTTGAATTCGGGTTCAAAAAACCAAAAATTCTCATAAACAACAGAAAAATACTGGATGGGGTTGCGGCGAAACTCGGTTTCGAAGAGCAAAAGCCAACGGTTTTCAGGATTCTTGATAAGCTCGATAAGATTGGTGCTGAAGAAGTGAAAAAATTGCTTGAAGAACTGCTTGGTGCAGCAAAGGCAAAAGAGCTCGTTTCACTAATCAATACGAAAGGGGACAATAAAAAGAAACTCGAAGTTGCAAAAAAATACAGTGAAGAAGGCGCAAGGGAATTGGAAGAAATTGTTGCTTTTTGTACATTTGAAGTTACTATCGATCTTTCCTTGGTTCGGGGGTTGGGTTATTATACTGGTCCGGTTTTCGAAGTAAAGCTTGCAGAAGACATGGGTTCTGTTGCTGGCGGAGGAAGATACGACAATCTGTTAGGTGTTTATGGCCAGCCTGCAGAGGCTACCGGAATTTCAATAGGCATTGAACGTTTGATGACGCTGATGCTTGAAAAGGAAAAAGGAAAATCAAAGACATATTCCAAAGTTTTTGTTGCATGTGCAAAACCAGAATTTTATAAGAACACCATTGAGCTCGCAGTTGAATTGCGGGCAAGTGGTATATCCGTTGAAACAGATCTGAACGAACGTAATCTCAGAAAGCAGTTTGATTATTGCAATTCCCTGGAAATTCCCTACTGCATTATTATTGGCCAAAGGGAAGTTGAAAGCAGGCAATTCACCCTGCGGGACATGAAAAGCGGAAAAGAGGAGCAGTTGCCATTGGACGAACTGATAAAGAGGATTGTAAATGATTCTTGATATTCCAGAATTTCTCATCAAGGATAAGCAGGCTTTCAATTCTTCCATGCGTATGATTGGCAAGCCCATTGACATTTGCAAGCATTTGCAGAAGAGCGGGACAAAACTCGTTCATATTGTTGATTTGGATGCCCTGAAAGGCATGGAAACCAATATGGACATCTACAACCATGTCACCCATTTCGTGAATATTGAAGTTGAAGTTGCACCAAAGGAAAGCCTGATTATAAAACTTCTCACAATAAAAGCGAGAGTTGTTTTGAAACTGCCATGCGCCCTGGATTCATCGAAATTTCAGGAGAAAAAGCTTCTTGTCGGTAAGATTGATTCCGGATTTTCAGGAGATGTTTCCCTGATGCATGATTTGGTAATCACTAATGCAAAAAAAGAAGATTTGGAAAGATTTTCAAAAACCCACCGGATAATTGTTTATGCAAAAGACAATGAAAAACTTGGCAGCACATCCGTTTTTGGGGTCATAAACCCGCGGATTATTTAAGTCCTATCTTGAATCCGCTATTTGTTATCACTGTCGGGTATATCTTTGTTGAGTGTGCGGCTGCCTTCATTTTTATTACTTCTATTGCTTTTGTCCGTTCTCTTGTTTTTGCTGAAAACAGGTGATATATATGTATCCAACCGTCTGTGAAGCTTTCTATTCCATAGTGCGTATCCGGGAGAACATCCTGCGTGGTTGCCGGAGTATCCTCAGATACTATTATTGTCGTTGCACCCCATTTTCTTATGTTGTCAATTAATCTCAAAAAACCTTTTTTTCGTTCAATATCATCCTTAAAATAAACTGCAACTGGCATTATCGAATCAATAACTACTCTTTTTACTCCTGTACTGTTAATTATTTCCTGTATCGCTCCATACTGATTAAGGAACTGGTCAACTTCATAAAGCGGGTAATCCAGTACTATAAGTTTTTTTTCTTTTTCAATTGAATTTAAATCCCATGTATACCCGCTCATATGAAAGAACATCGAATCCTTGTCTTCTTCTATGGTTATATATAGTCCAGGTTCATTATATGCTGTTGCCCCATTGTAAATAAACTGCATTGCAAAGGTGCTTTTCCCACAGCCGGTTGGTCCGCTCAATGTGATGATGGAGCCTTCCATAAACCCGCCACCAAGTATCGTATCCAAA
>CAZLMI010000104.1:0-4061 GCA_964560865.1 Microcaldota archaeon | reverse complement strand
ATGCCATAAGTGCGGGCAGCAGGCACTGACAATTATTTCAAAAAAATCTACTCGTGAGGAGGAAGAGTACAAAGCAGGATTAATACGCGCATTTGGAAAACGTGCCCTGATTGCCCTAAGCGTTTACGGAATCGGACCTTCAACCGCAGACAGGGTTCTGAAAAAACTCCAGAAAGATGATAAGGATTTTTATTGGGATTTGCTTGAAGCGCAGAAGGTTTTTATCAAGAACAAAAAATTTTGGAAACCATAAATTGAACTAACCATTTTGAAAAGTGCGAATCCATTGAAGCATAAATGTCATGATACTCCTACCAAATTCATTATTTGGCCTGGGATCCAACGCCATTGCACCTGCTTTTGAAGATACTGATGAGCTTGAATGATCTACTATCAGATCCAGCGATTTCATGAGAGCCAGTGTTTGATTCGGAGTATGGAGAATGTTACTATAGTGTCTCCTAAGATTCCGCTCTATATATACACCTTTAATATGCTTGGCACCAATCGCACAGGTTTGTTTGCCAAAATCAAAACACTTGCAGAATACCCACGCAACCTGCCAGCCTTCCCATCCTTTTGAACGAAGATAATCCTCAATTAGATTACTAAACCGTATTCGCCTGATTGAATCTTCCATTGTCAGTGCGGTTTGCGCCTCTGCAGAAGAAGCGGGTTCACCTGATTTTTTTCTTTTGCAAGAAGATCTGGGAGCACCAGTCATTTCTGGTAATTCGGGATTGGTATATTCTTCCACCATCCCTTCAAGTGTTGTTATACCGCGTTTAACACAATCACGAACGAGTGGACCGATTTCGGAATACGAAAGGGAATAATCTTCCGCAAGAGATCGAACAATTTCTGCAATGTCAGGTGGCCTTGGGATTTGTTTTTGGTGAGGTTGTTCGGCTTCATGCACATGTGTTGGTGCGGCTTGTTTTGCAGGTAATGTTGCAGAACATTTTGTTGCAGAAGGCTCGGGCGGCTTTGGCCCCCAGGACGAAAACCAGGGCAATGACCCGGACGAGGGTTCATCTACAATGGAATACCGGTTTTGTGCAACTGCACGAACAGCAGTCATATTTTCAAAAAGTTCCTTAAGCTGTTGGAGGACCGATTGGGAAAGATTGGTTTTAAGAGTAAAAAGAACACCCATGGAAGCATATATATTTAGCGCAGAAAAAAGTGACTGAATGGTTACGGATGGCCCAAGAGTAATGACCTGCCCTTCGTTTGTAAAATATACTGCATTCAGAGCACCCCTCCGGTTTCTTTTAAGATATTCTTCTGATTCAAATTTCCAGGATTTTACACTAGTATTGAGCATACGGACAGACACTGGCAATGATGAACTGTCAAAAAGTTCAGTGGTTGCACGGAATACTGAGTTATAACTAGCAAGATATAACTCCAGTGCTTCGTTTAAATCAGTACGGTCGGGAGCGCAAATTCTTGGGGATAATGGCAATGAAACTAGGAGATTAACAAAACCAGCATCACTAAGTGGCGTAATGTTTCTTGGAGATATGAAAAGCGTGCTTTCTGCAGGATCAAAATGCAATTCCACATTACAGCTTGTAACAATGGCTCTGGACTGACGTACTGCTTCTGCAAGAGGAAGCTGGGTGGTGAGTCTTTTAAAAGTACCTAGATCAGATCGTTTGATAGTGATATGTTTATGCTTAGCCATAGGTTTCACTGCCTCGAATAGATGTGTAAATATATGGTTAAATAAGTTTAAAAGCATGCTGTTCCGGGAAGTATAGGCAGATAGCAAACAAAAAAAAGTGAAACTAAACAAATGGAAGAAAATAAGCACAGACAAAGATAAAAAGAAAAAAGAAGAAATATTCTTAGTCAGTCTAAGAACATTTGCCAACCAATGGCTTTGAACCTACTTCCTTAAGGCCAGTAATACTGCCTTTTGTATAGGTAATAGATACATTGCTATAGGTAAATGGCGTACCGGATGCACCGCAGGATGAACCCAAAGTTCCGGATACTGTTTTACTTTCACCGCTGTTGTATGCAGTACTGGTTGAATAAACCGAAGTTCCTGCAACAGAGATATCAGTAACAGTTAATTGTTCCAGATCGTTGTTGGTAAGCTCAAGATCTATAGTAGTGCCACTCATTTTGTATGTCTTTATTGAAAATGGCGAAGCACCAGCCCAATAGTTCTTGCTCTGAGTTTCCAGTGAACTGGCACCCAGTCCTGAGAAACCACCTACAAGGTATACTACTACAAGTGCCACTACAAGCACAACTGCGAGTATGACAAGATATTCCGTTGAAACCTGTCCTTTTTTATACAAATAATCACCAACGATACACTCCCAGAATAGCTTTAAAAGTTTTCCCATACCCGCACAATGTAGAAACAAGAGAGGAAAGAATGCAGGCAATACGAATTTCATACTCCGCCGAAATTGGAGAGTATTCCGCCGATAGCGATTTTTGCAAGCAGATAGAAAACGATTGAGGCAATTGCAAACAACGGGAAATATTTTAATCCGTAAAGTGCTTTCCCTTTGGTGATTATTCCAATCAGATTTGAAACAAGCGCACTGGTAAGGATAAGCGTGGCAATCGAAATCATCACCATCTCATCACCGGTTATGGAAATTTTGCCTGAAAACGTCGGAACATTTCCAAATGAAGCAGTATCGACACCCGGGTTCTCAACCTGCATCTGCAGGAAGATTGTAAGAAACTGCGTGGATACTGAAAGCAAAAACGGCATGATAACCACGATTATAAAACCAAGAAATATCATGTAAGTCCTTGTTGATGTAGTAAGCTCTGCCCTCAGGTCCTGTATCCTGCGCACTTCTTCTGCGCTCGATGTTAACAAAGTGGCAAGCCGGCCTCCAGACTGGATTCCCTTTATGAAAAGACCGACAATCCGCTCGAAAATTCTTGAGTCAAAATAATTGCTTATTTCAGAAAGCGCGATTGAAACGGACGAACTTCCGCTGGCTTTTGCAGTACTTAATTGAACCTCGGTGTACAAAACCTTGAATTCGGGCCTGGCTGCAAGATTAAACGATTCGTATGGACTTAGACCTGCACGAAGATTTGAAACCATCAAAAGCAGGAAATCCGGAAGATTTTTTTCAAGATGGCTGGTCCGGTCTGCAATATTAAAATAAAGCTTTAAATAAGAAAAACCGAATATGAGCGTAAAAACACCAAAGAATAGACCAAATGAAATGCCAAGTGTATCCAGCCTTGTAGGTGGATTGTAAAGGATAATATACAATGTAAGGAGCACCAGCCCGAAAAGAAATGAAATCAGGATTCGCTTCCCGAGCCATACATCGACATCCTCGCGAATTCCGGATAATCTGAGTCTTTGTTCGAAAAAATCCAGAAATTTTTTTGGAAGCGGAGAAACTGCCCTGCGGTAGACCCGCAGTTTTGCAAATTTTGAATTCTTTTTTTGTTTTTGTTGTTGATTACCGGGCATGTTATCCTCCGAAGATTTCTGGCCTTGTTGAACTCATATAACCTATGAGTATAACCTGCATGACCACTGAAATGCCAACAAGCATGCCAACAGTTTCAAGGGTAATTCCAAAATCACTGAAGGCAGAAAGCAGGACAAGAAAGGTTATCCCAAGGGAAGGAATAACCGCGGCAGACATCATATAAATGAGCATAAGAAAATTCAGATTGGCAGAATAATTTTTGATTTCACGATAGAGGTAGTTTTCAAGAGAATCGACTATGGAGGGCAATGCAGTCCCGATGCTGGTACCGGATTCCAGTGCATTGACCATCTGCCAAACAGCGCGCTTAAGATACTCGCTTTCAGTTTTCAAAGCAAGATCCCGGAGCGCTTCGCGCTCGGATGAGCCAGCTTCTATTTCCTTGACTACATTCCCAAAGTCACTGGACACATAGCCATAACCGGCAGCAGAAACATTTTTCATTGAATCAAAAAGCGGAACCCCGCTTTGTACATCCATCAGGATTTCACGAAGCGCGAAAAGCAGCTCCCGGCTTTCTTTTGCAGCCACTTTTTTTAGTACGATTTTAGGATATGCAATGTGAAGAAG
>CAZLMI010000103.1:2035-4229 GCA_964560865.1 Microcaldota archaeon | reverse complement strand
CAGTGGCTTTGCGAATGTATGTCTTGTACAAGCCATCCTGCAAATCGTCATCCATGGAAGCTGCAAAAATCGTATGTTTGCAGTGCTCGCTCCATGTTTGTGCAATTGCTTCCAGCTCAATATCATTCGGCTTCCGTCCTTTTTTTGAAAAATAATCCCGGATGACTTTCAGATATTCCAAATCAAGCGCCAGTGGACCCCTTCTCTGTCCGGTTTTTTCATCCTTAATTCCTTCCTTTCCAAGCCTGACAAGTTCGGAATCTTGTAAATTAAGGTCAACTGACTGGACAGCGGGAACTTCATTTAACCTGACTTCCGGAACAAAAATGGCCATGCCGGAGCTTCCGTATTGTTTTTTTGTTTTTGTATGGATGCGCTGGATAAGCGGATTTGCAAGCATCGTGCCAAGCCCCTGAATTTCATCTTCCGTGAGTTTCCCTGCAAAAAGAAAGAGCTGTGATGAATGCACTGCCTCGTTATCCCTGAATTTTATCTTGAAAAAATCTTCGATGGTCTGCTTTGCAGCATTGCCGGTATTATCAGTTACACCCGGAAGAAAACCAACTTCAACTGCAAAATCAAATTCTGCCAGTGTTGGTGAATCAATTGAATATTTTTGTGTAACCGGATTGGTAAGCTGTTCCGCAACCTGCTCAAGTTCTGGACGGGAAAAATTACGCGATATAGTATAAACTTCGACAAGCAGCACATTATCCACATTAAAACCAAGAGAGCGAATACGTGCGGTCCTGGATTTTATTCTGGAGTCTATTTTGTATGAAATTTCTATCCTGTGTGCCATTTAAATCGTACTTTAGCATCTGTTCGGATAAAAATTTAAAGCAATATGAAAAATCAGAATTTACAATTTACAATCCAGTGAATAACAAAAAAATAGAACGCTCCGTCCGCGAAATTCGTGGTTTTGGGTTTTCCGTCTTAGGTTTTGGAATGCAACCAAAACCCAAAACTCAAGACCCGAAACTCAATTCGAACGCGGGTTACCGGAGTGAAAGTCCGGAGTCCTTGACCGGGCTAGACTAACGGAGCAATTATTCTAAAAGCCTGAGAACATCAAAACTGACTAATTCTGCGCTTCTAGATGCGTCTATAGTGTGCCAAGAATCAGTTAAAAACCTATCTTTTGCCAGTTTCAGAAAATTATTCCGCACTTTTTCAAGATATTGTTTGTTTTCTTCATACCTGTCAAGCTGTTTTTGCTTCTTTTTCCTTTCCTGTGAAATATCTGCATTTATATCGAGCAATAAAACCTTGTCAGGCTTTATGTAACCTATTGCCTCGATGATTTTTTTCCCATGTGCATACGTAATCCCCTCATTCACTTCATATGCAATTGTAGAAAATACATACCTGTCAAGAACAACCCTCTTACCGGCATCCAGTGCAGCCTGAACTTTTTTTTGTTCATTCGCAATGTCAGAAAGGAAAAGCAGGAATAACGCCTTTGAATCAATTTCAACCTTTTTTTCAAGATAATCGTTGAGAATGGGATACACGCGTGTCGGATATTTGAACAAAACGACATCCGGAAACTGGTCTTTCAGCAGCCGGATCTGCGTTTCCTTTCCGCATCCGTCAATTCCTTCAATTACATAAAGAGGCATATGAAACGCATTTGGAAGATTAGAAATATAAACCTAATCTGAAAATACAACTAGAGAGAGGTGTCGCACTTGAATGTAATATCTATCAGGGAAATGACCAAAGAGGATATGGAAAAAATTTTACAGAATGCTGCTGAAATCGCTTCCGGAAAAAGAAAACCAGATTTGCGTGGTAAGATTCTTGCGACATTATTTTTTGAACCGTCCACAAGAACAAAACTTTCGTTTCAATCAGCTGCCCAAAGATGCGGAATGAATGTGTTGGATTTTCTTACAGAACAAAGTTCGCTTAAAAAGGGGGAAACCTTCACTGATACGATAAAAACGATATCGGGATACGCGGACGTACTTGCAATAAGACATCCAAAGGAAGGCTCGGTAAGATTCGCATCGGATGTAACAAACAAACCAGTAGTCAACGGGGGTGATGGAGGAAACCAGCACCCGACACAGACTTTGATAGACTTGTTTACAATAAAACAGCTGAAGAAAAAAATAGACGGTCTCAATGTTTACCTGGTCGGAGATTTGAAGCATGCAAGAACAATGCGCTCGCTTTTATACGCGCT
>CAZLMI010000103.1:0-2025 GCA_964560865.1 Microcaldota archaeon | reverse complement strand
TGCATGTTTGGTGCAAAAGTAACGGTTGTAGCTCCAAAGGGACTTGAAATGGAACGCAGTTATGTTGAGGAAATCGAAGCCAAGTTCAACACCAAAGTAGCAAAAACAAATGAGATGGACATAAAAGATGCGGACGTATTGTATATATGCAGGATACAATCAGAGAGATTTGAGGATCCGCTGGAAGCAAAAAGAGTAACTGAAAAGTTTAGATTGACAAAGGAAAGTCTTATCGGATCCAAAGAAGAATTGGCGATATTGCACCCACTGCCAAAAATAAATGAGATAGATGCTGAAATAGACCGAATGCCACAGGCAAAATATTTCGAACAGGCGCATAATGGAATACCAGTACGGATGGCGGTTTTGGAATATGTTTTGAAAAGGTGAGTATATGCTAAAAGTTGATACGATCGAACAGGGAACAGTGATTGACCATATAAAGGCGGGCAAAGGAGAAAAAGTACTTCGAATGCTTGGAATAGACGAAGATTATACGTACAGAGTTGCTCTGGTCATGAATGTATCAAGCAAAGAAAAGGGCAAAAAAGACATTGTAAAAATTGAAGGAAAGGAAGTATCTGAAAG
Organism: Microcaldota archaeon; assembly: GCA_964560865.1. GTDB lineage: Archaea > Micrarchaeota > Micrarchaeia > Anstonellales > Bilamarchaeaceae > CAZLMI01. The sequence continues at coordinate 1,437 of CAZLMI010000103.1, read as the reverse complement.
GAATGCAAATAAAATTGCCCTTATTTCTCCAAGTGCAACAATAAATATAATAAAGAATGAAAAGGTAATTAAAAAATTCAAAGTCGAATTGCCAAAAGACCTGACAGATGCGGGAAAATGTCCCAATCCGAATTGTATCACCAACCACGAAGTATCAATACAAATGTTCAAGCTGGAAAAAGACAGGTATAGATGCCATTATTGTGAAAGGTCTGCAACCCCGGAAGAACTGGTGAAATGATTGAAGGAATACCCGCTTGATAATGGTTTTCTGTTGGTACTTGAAAAAAATGAAGAAATCATTTCATCCATTGCTTCTTTTGCTGAAAAAGAAAAAATTGGATTTACTTCAATAAGTGGAATAGGATCAGCTGACAATGCTGTACTTGCTTATTTTGATACAACGAAAAAGAGTTATGTCGAACGCGTATTTGAAGGGGATTTGGAGATTGTTTCAATTTCAGGAAATGTCTGCCTGGCTGAAGAAAAACCCAGAGTGCACTTACATTGTACGATTTCAGGTAATAATTACCTGGCCAATTCAGGACATCTTGTTTCTGCAAAGATAAGCGTAACCTGCGAGCTTGTGCTGACCGTTTTTTCTAAGAAAATAAGCAGAGAGATGGATGAACGAACCGGATTAATGCTAATCGGATGATTAAATATATATTTATACTTTTCGCCACACATTGAAAAACAGGTGGAAAAATGACGAGAGCATGCAAAGTATCCGGTGAACCAAAACTTACGAAAACAGGAAGATATGCTACCGATATAAGAACAGTAACTATTGGTTCCGGAAAAAACCAACTTGCAAGATATTTTATTGAACCTGAAACAGTTCCAAGAGTAGTTGTTGCACAGCCAGAAGCAAGAACATTGGCAACCTTAGGTATTAGATTTCTTATTAATGACAAGGAAGGAGTTCCGGCTCTTTCCATCCCAGTAACCGGAAATAAGGTACGTGTATATGTTGGGGCACCTGGCGCTTTTAATGTACGCAATGGAGGGGGAAAAGAAAATCTGGTCATCCCCGCTACCATGGGAATTACAGTAATCGGAATAGTTGGCGTTGGAGTAAAGCTTCAGGAACTGGCATATTTGGAAGAACGATCCGACGGCAGCAATCATAAAATATGGACAATCACACAAAGAAGGGCTTTTGAAACACATTTTACACCGGGCACTGCGATTGAATTTGAACATATCCTCATTCCTAAGTTTTCCAGTAGATATTCAAACGGGAAATTAACTTTGAGTATGGAAAGATGAGGTAGCAACGAAAAAACCAATCGAAGACAACAATCCCAGTATTCGCAGTAAAAAGTAAATAAATAAAAAACTGTCAGAATAGATTATGCCATGAAACTAAAGCGTGAGCTTAATCTATTCAGCACAACACTTTATGGAACTGGAGTTATCATAGGGGCTGGGATT
>CAZLMI010000102.1:0-4286 GCA_964560865.1 Microcaldota archaeon | reverse complement strand
GTTTTTGGGATTTTTACCAGATGAAATGGCTGGTTTGAGATAGTGGTGAACGCAGCACGATCATTTGGATTGACTTCATTAACAATTATTTTTAATTCGGAACCGGAATCAACAACCCTGCAAACCTGGATTTCGTGCCCTCCGGTCTGAAAATCACCCTGAAAAACTGCAACAACGACATACTTGGAGAAATCCACTGCAGGCGGAAGCGGGATGACCGGGGCACCGTGATACATTTTAAAATAAAGTGAATTAAACTCGGATTCGTTTTTCAGGATATAAAAACCACGATCGCAAAACGCGCTTGAAGAGCCCTTAAGGAGAGTCGAGTATGGTACCTCGGAAACTGCTGAAGAAACCGGAGTGAGACCGGATGATGGACCGGCATCATGGAGAATGATGAATAAAAGAGATATGAATAAACCTATTAAAACAACACTGGCCACAATGGCCGGGTAGTCGTTATTTTTTTGGGAAGTGGGTATTCGCATGGGTCGCACCATATAGAATAAAAATGAAATTATTAATAAGCTTACCATGACTGAAGAAAACCCCCCAGAGGACAACCTTGAAAAAAAGCTGATTGATGCACTGGGAGATGCCGAATTGGAAAAGGAGATTTCCGCAACAATAGAAAATTTTCATGGATTTCTTACAAAAGAGGTTGCACTCAAACTGATTGCAAGAAAAAAGGGGATATTGAAAAGGAAGAAAAAGAATGTAAAAATTGGTGAAATTGAAAAGGGGCAGAAAAAAATAGATTTGCATGTGGGGATTGGAAGAATCTGGCCTGCAGTCGAGTATAAATCAGGAAAAAAATCAAGGGTCGTGGAGATAACCGATGAAACTGGAATGATTCCGCTGGTTTTGTGGAATGAGGATATTGGCATGACCCGGAATCTTCGTGCAGGAGACAAAGTTGAAATAGAAAACGCATATGAAAAATCAGGTGAATTGCACATGGGATACTCAGGATCCCTGAAGATCACCAAAAAAGCAGACTTTGCGGACCTGGACTGCCTGACAGAAGGAAAACTGGCGAACATACGCGGGATTGTAAGCAGGATAGAAGGTGGAAAGCTGACCCCGACAAGATTGTTCGTATTTTTCATATCAAATGGAAAAAAAGAGGTGCGGACAGTCATATGGAATCAGCCCGAACGGGGAATGACCCTGGCGCCAGGTGACGAAATAATAATTGAAAATGCACTGATAAAAAGTGGAGAACTCCAGGTATACGATGATGCAAGGTTGTTTTCCAGAAGACCCGGGGATTTTGTCTGCGGAGAATTAAAGACAATGGAAACAAATGAGGATACGCTGGCGATAGTTATAGATGAAAATAAATTGACAATGGAAAGAAATGATGCAATGGAGTTTCTCGGTGTCCGGATGGCAGATGATATAAAACTTGCCACGGTTGTTAATCTTAAAAAAGGGAGCATGTTAAATAACAAAATAGCATTAAAAATAAAAAAATAATCTGAGTAGTGATTATGATGCCAATGGTCCAGTTGAAAGTTGCAGAAGCATTTCAAAACGATATTGGTAGAGGAATCGTTAGAATAGACTCCAAAACAAAAACAGAACTCGGGGTTTCTACAGGAGACATAGTAAAACTTACTGGAAAGAAATCCGCACTTGCAATAGTGTGGCAGGCCCATCAGGATGATGAAGGCCTTGAAATGATACGCATAGACGGAATACTCAGGCAAAATGCGGGAGTCGGGCTCGGGGACAAGGTAAAGGTTGAAGCAGTTGAAACCAAGGATGCAAAAAAACTCGTGCTCGCACCAAAAGAAGCTGTCAGGTATTCCGCAGGATTCGATACTTATGTAAAAAAGAGGCTCGTAGGAAAACCAATACTCAAGGGAAACCTTCTACCAGTAGGCATTTTCGGAACATCCATTCCTTTGATAGTAAAACAGGTATTCCCCAACGGGCCGGTAATAGTCACTGAAGAAACCGAAGTCAACATAACCACTGAACCCATAAAAGAAGTAACCAATGTCCCGACGTTAACATATGATGATGTTGGCGGGTTGCATGATGCAATACAAAAATTAAGGGAAATGGTTGAACTTCCACTTAGGCATCCGGAACTGTTTGAAAGGCTTGGAATAGACCCGCCAAAGGGAGTATTGTTATATGGCCCGCCCGGAACCGGAAAAACTTTACTGGCAAAGGCAGTTGCAAATGAAAGCGATGCAAATTTCTTTTACATCGGGGGTCCGGAAGTAATAAGCAAATTCGTGGGAGAATCCGAGGAAAGGCTGAGAAAGCTTTTTGCTGATGCACAGGAAAATGCGCCATCCATAATTTTCATAGACGAAATAGATGCCATAGCCCCAAAACGGGAGGAGGTATTCGGGGAAGTCGAAAAAAGGATTGTTTCCCAATTGCTTACCCTCATGGATGGAATGAAAACGCGGGGGGATGTAATAATAATTGGCGCAAGCAACAGACCGGATGCAATAGACCCGGCACTCCGAAGACCCGGACGTTTTGACAGGGAAATCGAAATAGGCGTCCCAAATTCAGATGACAGGAAGGAGATACTCCAGATACACACCCGGAATATGCCGATACCGGAAAAGGAAAAGATAATCCGGGAATTCGCGAACATAACGTATGGTTACACAGGTGCAGACCTCGCATTGCTTACAAAAGAGGCAGCGCTAAAATCACTGAGAAGGATACTTCCTGAAATAAACATGGAAGAGAATTTCATACCATCGAAAATACTTGAATCAATACATGTGAACAGGGATGATTTTTTCAGTGCGCTTGCCGAGATACAGCCATCAGCGCTCAGGGAAGTGTTTGTGGAACGGCCATTAACCAAATGGGAAGATATAGGCGGACTGGAGAATACGAAAAAGGAAATCCAGGATGCAGTAGAGCTTCCGTTAAACAAACCGGAAGTATTTGAGGAAATGGGCATACGGCCGCTCAAGGGAATATTGCTATTCGGTCCCCCGGGAACCGGAAAAACGCTTATTGCAAAGGCAGTCGCAAATGAATGCAAAGCCAATTTCATATCAATTAGCGGTGCAATGGTATTGAATAAATTTGTCGGAGAATCGGAAAAGGCAGTAAGGGAAATATTCAAGAAAACGCGGATGTCGGCACCATGCATACTTTTCATAGATGAAATAGATGCAATAACGCCCCACAGGGGAACGGCGAATGAGGGTAACCGGGTGACCGAACGGGTGGTAGATACCCTGCTTACTGAAATGGATGGCTTAAGAAGCCTGAAAAACGTCATTGTCATAGCAGCCACCAACAGACCAGATATACTCGATCCCGCATTGACGAGAGGGGGGAGATTTGACAGGGTAATTGAAATAGGCCTTCCTGATGAGGAAGCAAGATTTATGATAATAAAAATACACACGAAAAAAATGCCCCTGGACAAATCAGTAAAACTCAGGGAACTTGCAAAGGTTACGGATGGGTACACCGGTGCGGATCTGGAGAATATGATACGCGAGGCAGGGATGGCGGCAATACGGGATAATGCCAAAAAGGTAACTTCCGCACATTTCGCATATTCAATAAAAACAATATTACCTACAATAAGGAAAGAGGATGTTGAAAGCCTCCAAAGCTTTAAGAAAGCTGCAATGTATAGGTAAGTAATATGCAAATACAGATTTTTTTCAAGGTTTTTCTGATTTCACTGTGCCTTTCTCTGATTGTATTCGCTTTTGGAGATATAGGCCTGGGAACGCTTGCGAAGATACTTGCAATAGGCGTAGTGATATCAATTGCAATAGGTGCATTATATCCACAGATACGCGGAGTACACAACGGTGATATGGTATCTGCAACATCACATCCGAACCTGCCGGCCCTAATGGGACGATTCGGAAAAGCGCTTTCTGGCGGAAAGATAAACAGCCAGATAAAGGTAAAATTTGAAAACGGAGAGGAAGCAATAGCGATAATTGAAAAATACGGCGGCCTGCTCTCACCGCCAAAAGTAAGAATAGTGTATGAGGAGAAACTGATTGAATGATACAAATAAGCAGTGATGAAGCAATTGAGATACTTGTCAGCGTGCTTGCAATATCCCTTGGTTTTACTATAGTCTTTGCCGGGATAGGCGGACTCCTGAAATACCCGAAGGAGTTCCTGGTTTTCATGGGATTGTCGCTTGTAACGATCGGAAGCGGATTCATACTCCATGAAATGGGACATAAGATATCTGCGATATACTTCGGATACCACGCACAGTTCAGAATGTGGATACAGGGACTGGTGGTAATGTTATTGGGCTC
>CAZLMI010000101.1:0-4347 GCA_964560865.1 Microcaldota archaeon | reverse complement strand
GAACAGCTCGAAGCACCAGAAGAAAAACCACTGGTGGAACATGCTGAAAAAAAACTGTTGGCAGAACATGAAGAAAAAAAGCTGCTTGGAGAAAATGAAGGAACCAGCAGGCTCCAAGAAATGGACAAGTTGCCGCAACAACTTGTACATCCGAAATGTAATAATATTTCGGATATGGAAAACAGGCTAAAGAGGCTTGCAGCAGATTTCGAAAACTTCAAAAAAAGAAGTGATCGCGAAAGAATAGAAATTATAAGTGAGGTATATCGGGATAGCATTTACAAACTGCTTCCGGTTCTTGATGAGTTTGAACTTGCATTACAGCATGCGCATGATGCAAAGGAAACCGAATTCAGAAAAGGAATCGAAATGATATATTCAAGACTAAGAAAGATACTTGAAACAGAAGGATTGAAAGAAATGGAAACCACAGGTAAAAAATTCGATCCTTTTTATCATGAAGCAATAAAGCATGAACCAGGTGAGAATGAGACGATACTCCAGACAATAATCAAAGGGTATTTGTTCAAAGGAAATGTTTTGAGACATGCAAAAGTCATAGTAGGAAAAAAATAATTACGAGGTGTATATAGATGGCAATGGAAAAAATAATTGGAATCGATTTGGGAACTTCAAATTCAGCAGCTTCATTCCTTGAAGCAGGACGACCGAAGATAATCCCCAGTGCAGAGGGGATAACACAGTATGGAAAGGCATTTCCAAGCGTGATTGGTTTCACGAGAGACGGAAAAAGGATAATTGGTGAACCGGCACGAAGGCAGGCGGTCTCAAACCCTGAAGGAACCGTAAATGCGTTCAAAAGAAAAATGGGAACGGATTACAAATACAAAATACATGGAAAAGAGTACACCCCACAGGAGCTCTCCGCAGTACTATTGCAGAAAATAAAAAATGATGCTGAAAAATTCCTGGGTGAAAAAATAGAAAAGGCAGTGATAACTGTACCTGCATATTTTAATGACAACCAGAGGCAGGCAACAAAAGATGCAGGAAAGATTGCAGGACTTGAAGTCGTAAGGCTGGTAAATGAACCAACCGCAGCGTGCCTTGCATACGGCCTTGACAAGACAGGAAAGGATATGAAAATACTTGTTTTTGATTTCGGTGGTGGAACGCTTGATGTAACAATCATGGAATTCGGCGGCGGTGTCTTCGAAGTAAAATCAACCTCAGGTGATACAAAACTTGGGGGAACGGACATGGACGGAATAATCACGGAATATCTTACCGACCAGTTCAGAAAAGAAAGCGGAGTGGATATCACAAAGGACAGACAGGCACATGAAAGAATGATGGAAGCCTCGGAAAAAGCAAAAATCGAGCTTTCAACAACAGTTGAAACTGAAATTAACCTGCCGTTCCTGGCTTCGGTAAACAATACACCAAAACATTTCAAGTACACTTTAACACGGGCAAAACTCGAAGACCTGGTAAGGCCGGTAATTGAAAGATGCAGGGGTCCGGTTGAACAGGCTTTGAAGGATGCGAAACTGACACCAAAACAAATTGACAAGATAATTCTCGTTGGTGGCCCAACAAGAATGCCAATAGTACAGAAATTTGTGGAGGACCTGGTCAATACGACTGTTGAAAGAGGCATTGACCCGATGGAATGTGTGGCAATGGGTGCCGCGATACAGGCAGGTGTCCTTTCAGGAGAAGTGAAGGACATTTTGCTCCTTGATGTAACGCCATTATCACTTGGTTTGGAAACATTAGGTGGGATTTCGACAAAACTCATTGAAAGGAATACCACGATTCCGACAAAAAAAGTGCAGGTATTTTCAACTGCAGCAGACATGCAAACCGCAGTGGATATACATATACTTCAGGGAGAAAGACCGATGGCAAAGGATAATGTCAGCCTCGGAAAATTCACCCTTACAGGAATACCCCCCGCCCCAAGAGGGGTCCCACAAGTAGAGGTTACATTTGATATAGATGCAAACGGAATCCTGCACGTGGCTGCAAAGGACAAGGCATCCGGAAAGGAACAGAATATGCGGGTTACCGCACCTTTAAAAATGAGTGAAAATGACATAAAGGAAAAAATGAAGGATGCGGAAAAATATTCTGAAGAGGATAAAAAGGCACTGGACCTTGTAACTGCCAAAAATGATGCAGAAAGCATGCTGTATGTTGCAAAAAAAACCGAGGAAGAAATGAAAGACAAACTTAAAAAGGATCAGTTTGACAAGATTGAAAGTGCAAAGAAACTGCTTGAGGATGCAATAAATTCAAATGAAACAAACAAGATAAGAACGGAAACAGAAAACCTCAAGAAAGTGCTTTCTGAAATTGGTGCGAGCTTTTACCAGCAGCAGGGTGCTGGTGAAACCCAGCAGGGTGCCGAACAGGAACATATAAAAAATGATAAAAAGAAATCAGATGAAAACGTGGTTGACGGCGACTATGAAAAAGTGGATGATGACAAAAAATAACTTTGCCGTCATCCAGGAAGTAAAAATACAATGAAAAGAAGTGGTGGATATAAAGAAGAACTATCATGAGGTTTTGGGTGTCAAAAAAGGAGCAAGCAGGGAAACCATAAAAAAAGCATACCGAAAGCTTGCCCTTGAATACCACCCGGACCGCAACAAATCCCCGGATGCTGAGGAAAAGTTCAAAGAGATTAGCGAAGCTTATGCCGTACTTTCAGGAAAGATAAAGGAAACCGGAATAGGGACCATGCCTGCAGAACCTTGGGATGTCAGGGTAATCAAAGTGTGGGCAGGAATAAAACAGGAAAAAAACAATAATATGTACCGGTGAAATGGATGACCAAAAAAGATTATTACGAGATTTTGGGGGTCCAGAAAAACGCAGGTACTGATGAAATTAAAAAGGCATACAGAAAGCTTGCAATGGAATGGCACCCGGACAGAAACAAAAATTCCGAAGCAGAGGCAAAATTCAAGGAAATCAGCGAAGCCTATGCCGTGCTCTCGGATGAAAAAAAACGGGCAACATATGACCAGTATGGCCATTCAGGATTTGACCAGATGTATTCACAGGAAGACATTTTCAGGAATGCGAATTTCAGCGACTTTGAAGACCTTTTTGGAGGGGCCGGATTCGGAGGCAGTGCATTCGGAGATATGTTCAGCTCGTTTTTTGGCGGAATGGGAAGACGAAGACAAGGAGATTATGGAGCTGACCTGGAAACTGAAATAGAAATAACACTTGAAGAGGTTGCAAAAGGAGCAAAAAAAGATGTGCAGGTATACCACTCGGTTGAATGCAGTAAATGCAGCGGAAGCGGAGCTGAACCGGGTTCAAATATAACCACCTGCAGACAATGCAATGGAAACGGACAGGTGAAGCAGGGAAGACGTGCAGGTCCGATGATGTTCTATACTGTAACCACCTGCCCAAAATGCCATGGCCAGGGAAAAAGCGTTGAAAGCCCTTGCAAACAATGTAATGGTTCGGGCAGAATAAGCGAAAAAGAACATATCAAAGTGGATATCCCAAAGGGAATTGAAAGCGGGATGCGGGTAAGACTGGACAATCTGGGCCAATATGGAAAAGACGGCAACGGGGATTTGTATGTACAGGTTTATGTCCAGCAACACAAAATATTTGAAAGAAACGAAAACGACATCTGGATAAATGTGCCAGTTTCATATTCACAGGCAGCACTTGGAGACAAAATAGAAGTGCCGACACTTTTTGGAAAAGCAAATCTAAGGATTCCTGCCGGAACACAATCCCATACTGTTTTCAGACTGGATGGTGAAGGTTTGCCAACAGTAAGGGGAAGCGGAAAGGGGGATGAAATGGTGCGGATAATAGTCGAAGTACCAAAAAAACTTTCCAAAAAACAAAAGGAACTTTTGAAACAGCTGCAGGATGAAGATGGAAAGAAAAAAGGAATATTAGATGGGGTATTCGGCTAGTTTAAGCTGTAAACATCCCTTCTTTTATGAAAGACATTCCCCACGCAATAGTGATTAAACCCATCATGGTCGATAATATGCGTATCCCGGTATTTCCAAGATAAGGCTGAATACGGGTGCATAAACGCAAAACAATGCCGATAATTACCAATGCAACAATACCAGCCACCGCAGGAACAACCATACCCATTTCACTTGTAAGAAGTATTGCCGCGGAAATAGTCGCTGGACCGGTAATAAGCGGAGTACCAATAACCGCCGCGATTGCACCAAGGTCACGTGCAGCAGCAGTATCTTTGCGGAAAGAGATACCCAACGAAAGCTGGATACCAAGGAGTACTAAAATCAAACCGCCCGCAGCCTTGAATGTATCGATATTTACACGCATTAAATCCAACAACACGTTCCCAAAAAGTATAGAAAGGAA
>CAZLMI010000100.1:833-4395 GCA_964560865.1 Microcaldota archaeon | reverse complement strand
AATTCTGGATTTGCACTTCGAGAAAAATATGTGAAGAAGCAATGAAACGTGGGTATGATAAAATAATCGAAAAAGCAGGTGGAAGAATAGTTGCGGATACCTGCATGGTTGTCTGCCCGCTTGAGCGGATGGGATATAAGATTACTGGAACAAATTCGGGAAAAGCAGGCAAATACCTGCAAAACCTGTGCAAGCAGAAAGTGGCATTCGGGGATTTGGAGGATATTTTGTACCGGTGAAATCAATGATAATAAAGGCACGCTCAATATCAAAAGGAAATGCTTCCGGGGAACTGTTAATCAGTACCGAACCAATCGGGTTTCTGGGCGGTGTTGACCCGAAAACAGGAGAGGTAATTGAAAAGGGACATGCACTGGAAGGAAAGAATGTTGCTGGAAAAATCCTTGTTTTTCCGAATGGCAAGGGAAGCACAGTCGGTTCTTATGTAATGCTACAGCTTGCAAAAAATGGCAAAGCACCGGCAGCAATAATCAATGAAACAGCAGAACCGATAATCGCTGTGGGAGCGATAATATCTAAAATTCCTATGGTGGATAAACCAGAAATAAGGATTAGTGAATTAAATAATGGAAAGAAAGCAACTGTAGATGGAACCAAAGGAGAGATCATAATAGGATAAGTCGGGCTTGTAGCTTTGTTTGAACGACGGTTCGTTCAAATCGCTCCAATACCTCACTTTGTTCGGGCTTGTAGCTCAGCAGCAGAGCGCTCCGTTCGCAATCTGCGTTTCGGGTCTTGAGTTCTGTGTCTTGACTAAAATTAAGACCCAAGACTGGAAACTGAAGACGCAATTCGGAGAGGCCGGGGGTGCGAGTCCCCCCAAGTCCAAAAGAGTGTCTTTTGTTTGTACTGCAAAGCTCATAAAATAAATGAATGCACTATGACCTATAAAAATTGAAGCCAAATTCGATTTTTGTATCGGGAATATAAAAATTGGCGGAATCCCAAAAAAATGAAAATCTTAACCCCACCCTCTTCTTTTAAAAACATTATATATGATATTAAGAAAAATTCTAACTTAATCCTTGTGAAGCGATTTCATGGAACTACCAAATATTTTCAAAGGGGATTACAGGCTTCTTGCAATAGCGCCAATCATACTGATAGTGATATCGCTTATTTTTATCCCGCAGATAAAATTCGGAGTAGACTTTACAGGAGGAACTCTGATAACGCTTAATCTGCCTGCAAAGATTGATGGTGAAAAGCTTAAGGTGGATCTGGAAGCAGAAGGACTGAAGGCAGATGTAAAAATATTTGATACCGCAGTAGGTTATAAAGCAGAAATAGAGGTCCCCCAAAGCAGCAACCTGGTAAAAGCTGATAAGTTAAAACAGCAGTTCAACAACATGATTACTGAAGTTTCCCAGCTTGAAGTTCTTGCAAACCAGAATTCGAGCAACCTGGCGAATTATACTGCCAAAAAAGCACAACTGGACAATATCTCAAATCAATTGTTTGCAATCGCAGGAACACCACCCGCACAAACGAACACCAGCGATGTAACAAGCACACAAAAATCATTTGCAGCTGCATACAAAAAAGTTTATGACGATTATCAGGAATCGATATCGGTTCCGATAAACAAACATGTTAAGTACAGTTCAATTTCAGTACAAACCGTCAGCCCGCTCCTTCAGGAAAGATTCGTGGAAACTGCAATAAAGGTAGTTGGCCTTTCCGCAGTTTTAAGCATTATATTCGTATTTCTTTTCTTCAGAAAATTAGTACCAAGTATTGCAGTGCTTACCGGTGCAGCCAGCGATATAATAATTGCACTTGGTGCAATGGCGGTATTCGGAATACCATTCACACTCGCAAGTTTTGCAGCATTGCTTATGCTTATCGGATTCTCTCTGGACACGGACATCCTGCTTACCATGAGAATGCTAAAAAGAAAGGGGGATCCGAGAGAAAAGGCACATGACGCAATGAAAACCGGACTTACCATGAGCATGGCGGCAATAGTTGCATTCGGAGTCCTTTTCATATTGGGAGTAGTTACGCATATACCGACATATTATGAAATATCCGCAGTTGCATTGGCAGGACTGGTCGCAGACATGTTTGCCACGTGGGGTATAAACGCAGTACTGTTGCTGTGGGATTCAGAAAGACAAAAAGGGGTGGCAGCATGATGGAATTATTAAAAGACTGGAAACTGCAACTGCTCGGATTGATATTCATTATATTTTTGGCAGGAATTTATTTCTATCCGCTTACGGCAGGAATACTCATCATGCTCGCGTTATTCACATTCGGAATAATAAGCCTCACGAGCAAGGAACCACGAATAAAACTGGCAGGACTTATATTTCTCGTACTCCTGTCGCTGGCAAATATAGGATTAAACGGGATGAAATTTGGAATTGATTTTGAAGGCGGAACAAGAATACCAGTATTGCTTGAAACACCGGCAAGCGGAGATACCATGTCGGAAATGGTATCGATAATCAAAAAAAGAAGCTCGATACTGGCACTTTCAGAAACACGGGTTCGTGCGATAGGTGACAGCCAGATATATGTGGAAGTCCCGTTCACAGATGAAACACGCATAAAGATGATAGAGGACACGCTTACGAAACAGGGAATTTATCAGGCAGTCATTGATGGAAAGGAAGCGATAAACGGTGCACAGATACTCTCAGCAACAATAAGAAGAATGGGCAGCAATGAATTATTATACACCCAGGCAGACTGGGGAGTCGGGTTCTCGGTAAACCGCGAAGGTGCAGAACAATTTGCAAAAACTGCAAAAGGCAAGGCAGACTATCCGGTTTATCTTTTTCTGGACCGGCCAGCCAAATCGGATTTATTTTTGACACGCACAGAACTGAAAAGTAAAATGCTGGAAGATTCTAGTGAAAAAGAATCACTAAACGCATTAAAGAAAGTTCTGGAACTGGATAAAGGAAATATATCCATATTTATCATAGAAGATGTTCAGAACATTTCACTGGTGGCCCCGGGAACAAAAGCATTGATAGGCAATAAAACTTCTTCATTATTCAAGGCGGATTTAATTGCAGCAGGATACAACCTCACTGAATTGACTGAAGAGGAAATGACCCCAATATATAACAGAACGACTTCCGGAGTATTGATAGTAAATAAATTCGAAGCAATAGGTCTTAGAAGTGCACCGCTGCTTTCCGCAGGACTCGCAACCGGACTGGAAAACTATGGATTCAGTATCACGGGGGGTTCAAAGGGAACAACCGCATCGGAACGGGCAAAGAATGCCGAATTCGAAGCAAAACAGATAGAGTCAGTGCTTAAAGGAGGGTCGCTGCCAATACCGATATCACTTGGAAGCAGAACTACATTACCGGCAACCCTTGGAAGCGAATTCCTCAAATTGAGTTTAATAGGAATTATAAGTTCCCTGATTGCGATATCAGTATTGATTGGATTACGGTACCGGAATATTAAGGCAACACTGCCAATCATAATAATAAGCATTTCAGAACTGGCAATACTTCTTGCAATACTAGGCTCGTTTTCAATAGACCTGGCAGCGATGGCCGGGATAATCGCAGCA
>CAZLMI010000100.1:0-823 GCA_964560865.1 Microcaldota archaeon | reverse complement strand
AAATAGTAATTACCGATGAAATCCTGAAAAAGGATGAATACAAAATGGAAGAAAAGATGGATCATGCATTCAGCATAATACGGACTAATGTGATTGTCGCTTCACTTTCAATGATACCGTTGCTTTTCTCCGGCGTAGTAGAGGTCATAGGATTTGCGATTTCAACAATAATGGGTGCAATTTTAGGTTATCTGCTTACAAGACCGGCATACGCAACAATAGTTGAGATGATTATAGGAAAGAAAGATGGCAGTTAAGATCGACTTTCCAGCAGCTCTTCGGTTCTTGGAAGCAGCTCAAGCAAAAGACCATTGAAGAGTCTGCCACGCTGGTAAAGAGCGATATTTATTCTTGTATTGCTGACATAACCACCAATTTTTTCATAGAAAGAAATTACATCAGATGCGCTGATATCACCGCTCATAATTACAAAAAAGAATGGAGTATTACGATTTCTTTTTTTAAGTGCCTCAAAAACGCTTTCAGTATTTTTGTCCCAGTCCACAATAATTAAATGAAATGGATCGTTTTTTTCAATGATTGATAGTGCATTGGAATAGGATGCATTCACCAAAGCAAGACTTTTGGACGAGAAAAGGCGTGACAGCAGTTCGCGTTCTTCCTTTTTATCCCCGATAATAAGAATCCTAATAGGATATACCCTGGTGGAAACAAATGGTCTCCGGGTAAGTTTATGGCTTGGAACATGAACCTGCAAATCAACATGCCCCTTCTTCCTCTTAAAACTCATAAAAAACTTTTATTTACAACGATTTAAAAAGAAGGCAGAATACCGATTGCGCACATTTTTAAACTCTAGATT
>CAZLMI010000099.1:0-4471 GCA_964560865.1 Microcaldota archaeon | reverse complement strand
AACCTTTTGAAAAAATGGACTGGAAAGACCGGCAGATATTATTTTATCTTGACGAAGATGCTTTCCAGTCTGCATCAAAAATTGCCAAGAAAATAAAAACATCAAAACAGGTAATTATTTACCGAATTGCAGAACTCCAGAAAAAAGGCATTCTTAGAAGATGTTGTGTCATAGTAAATGAAGCAAAGATAGGATATACATTCTACAAATTCTACGTCAAATACAAAAACGTAGATAAAAACGTGGAAAAGGAAATGATAACTTTTTTCGGTTCAAATGTGAACGTAGGACTGGTAGATACATGTGATGGTAAATATGATGTGTTCGTAGGGGTATGGGCAAGGGACACCCACCATCTTTACAAGATATACAAAGAACTCTTTGGGATATATGGAAAGTACTTTGAGGATGTTTCGGTTTCGATTGTGGAAACTGCGTACAACTCAAAACGGGGATATCTTATTGAAAAAAGAACCTCCGCAGAAGTGCCGCTTTTTGGTGGAAGAGTAGAGGTAAATCCGAATATTGACGAACTTGATAAAAAGATTCTTGGTATCCTTTCAAATGACGCAAGAAGCAGGCTGGTTGATATTGCAAAGGAGCTGAAAATTACACCAAATACTGTAAGTCATAGGATAAAACAACTGAAAAAAAGCGGAATAGTACAGGGTGCAAGAATTGTGCTTGACAGAAATAAAATGGGATTCCTGAGCTACAAGGTGCTTGTAAAAGTAGATAGTTTTGATGAGATGGAATTACAGCGATTCCTAAGACATGTAACACAGGAACCAAATATAATTGATATTGACCTTTGCCTGGGTGACTGGAACATTGAACTGGATGTAGAAATAAACGATTATGACGCATTCAGAAAATTAATGCTTGGCCTACGCACCAATTTTTCAAAACTCATAAAAAGCTACGATTCTCTGCTAGTGTTCCATGAACATACGTATACATATTACCCAATGGGAAAGGCGTATGCTCCAATAAAAGAATAGATGATGAGATTGGTTAAAAAAAGAAAAAATAAATAAACTAAGAAAAAATAAATAAACTAAGAAAAAATCAATGCCTTTTCAGAACATTTTCGATTTTGCTGAATGCATCGTTCAGTTGTTCCTCACCCGGGAAGTACGCAACCCTGAAATATAGCCCGTCCAACGGACCAAACCCGGAACCGGGTACAGCCACAACGCCTTCCTTAAGCAGTTCGCGGACAAAATCCCAATCGCTTTTCCATGCCTGCTTTTCCACTTTGATCAGTGCATAGAAAGCACCCTTGGGCATTGGAACGGACAACCCATCAATTTCAGAAACACGTTTTACCAGGACGTCCCGCCTTTTGCGAAGTTCCTTGTTGAATACAGTTATGTGGTCATCTGAACCACGTAAAGCAGCGATATAAGCACGCTGCATCTCCCAATTAACTGACAAACGCTGATTGCACAACCTCTGGATTGCATCCTTTATCTTGTCCCAGCCCTGCCCATGAAAAGCAATGTATCCGACACGCGCACCGGGATAGATATAATTCTTTGAAAGGCTGTTCCCTGAGACCAGCGGCACGTCCTTGTGGATTTTTCTGAGATTGGTATATTCGCCATCAAGAACTATTTTTTCATATGCATCATCGCCAATAAGGGGCAGATTGAATTCCCCGGCAAGATTCACGATTTCTTCGAGAATTTTTCTTGGATATATCATGCCCGTGGGGTTATTTGGATTTATAACAAGGATTGCTTTTGTGGATGGAGTTATGCTTTTTAGCATATCATCCATATCCGGAATAAAATTTTCATCGGATTTGCAGAATACCGGAGCCCCGCCATAAAGTTTTTGTTTTGTGATGTATAACGGATATGCAGGAACCGGAAGGAGGATATTGTCCCCGGGATTGACCATTGCAGTATAGAGGAATTCAATGCCTTCACTAAGCCCGGAACTTATAAAAACATCCCCGGAGTCCACACCTTCGTATTTGGCAGCTTCCTGCCTTAATTCAGGATCGCCTTCAGATGGGGCATAACCTGAATAATTATGGTTCATTGCATCTGTAGCAGCATCAAGGATATGTTTTGGAGGACGAAAACCAAAAGGGGCAGGATCACCTATATTAAGATAAATCATCTTTGTTCCTTTTCTTTCAAGGGCCTTTGCCTCAAGCACAATGTCACGTATGGGATAGGATACAAGATTGCTTTTTTCTGATGGCTGGATCAAAAAATCACCTTGGATTAATGTTTGTACGATAAGTTTTTAGATGGTTAGGTGACCATCCAGGATGATAAAGATGATTGGCTATTTATCTCTTGAAAAAAAATCCGAGAATTCCTTTGGGCCAGACGGGGATTTGGAACCTGATTCCGCACTTTTTGATTGCTTTGCTTGTGTTGCTGTGCCGGAATCCTCAGCAGACCCGGTTAATATCGTCCTCTTTGCAAGCTCTTTGGTTCCGGTCTTTTTTACTGGCTCTTTTGCAGTTGGTTTCATATCTATATTTTCCCATTTCTCTGAATCAACTGTCCGCACCTTGACCGGAGGATAAAAGTCCCGTTCACCGTAAAGCCGTGCAACAACCTGCCGTGCTTCAAGTTTTGTGAACATATCCTTTTTTATCTCTTCGATATCCCCCTTGCTGTAACCGGTGGAGAAAACTTCATCTAGAATGATATCCATCATCGAACTTACTATCCCCGCATCCTCACGATTAACCTTGAATGCAAAAACATTGAAACAATTGGTAACGATGGAATCTAGTATGTCTTTTGGCAACTGGCCCAGATACTGTAATGAAGCGTAGAAATAAAGGCTGAATTTCCTTGCCTCTGAAAGGATGTTCATTATCGTCTTGTTTGCAACAAGCGGAAGCTCATCTGCAAGGAATACCACCGGCTGATTGAATTTTTCAGTAATCGCCATCATATACATCTGCTGGATTACCGAGCCTCCGATAAACTTGATCATCTTCCTGCCCATATAATTCGGGTCAAAAGAAACAACTACTACCCGATGATCTTGTATCAGCTTGTAAAGATCCTCCACATTCTCATGCTCTCCAAGATAAATTTTGTATTCACCTATAAGATTTAATACCGGCAGCACACCTTCGGAAAAGTTCTTCGTATATATGTCATTGTATTCGGTGCTGAAGAACCGCTTGAGCTCATCGTTCTGTGTTTCGGTAATGAACTGCATCCGCCTCACCGAATCAGTAAGCAATGCAGTGAGATTTTCAAAGCTAAGCTTATCCAGGGAACTGAGAAGGTGAATGCTGTAAAAAAGAACCCGCTCAGTATATTTGTTTTTTTCCGACATCACTGAAAGCAATAATTCGACCAACAGTTGGGTTGCCTGTGGATTTTTTTCTTTGCCTACTGATAATGGCTCAAGAAACGAACTCCGGAAATCAACGAAAACAGCATCCAGTTTATCCTTTTCAGGAATAAACAGTTTTCGATACTCATCATGCGGATCAAGAATGACTATTTTCGCCTGCGGATGCACCTTTAGTATGTTTTTAACAAACATATAGCCAAACTTGCTTTTTCCGGTACCGCTGCTCCCTACGACAAGACCATGCCTGAAAACACCGAAATTCTCCACACCGATTCTGGTATTTTCACTTTCAAGTATCGGGAATTGTGAATGCATACTAACGGATTTTGGAACAGGCTTGATTTCCTCCAGATAAAATCCAGGGCTTTTTGCAAAATCGAATTCAAGGAATTTCACTGCATCAGTCATGATGAAGTATTTTCTTTTGAGATCATCATCTACGACATGCCCAAACCCGAACAACCGGGTCAGAAAGGGGATAACAAAAAAATGCATCCTTTCAATCTTTTCTTCAATAAGGAAATTCAGCATATCGTGCTTTCCTGTAAGAAGAAGCGGCAGATGAATACAGAATTTGGATGCCGGATACTGCTTTTCGGCAGTTAAAACCTCAATCCGCATGGGAAAGATGACATTGTTCATTTTTTTCGCAGTTTCATCTTCCTTTATGAAAAAATTAAGATAGTTTTTCTCCTTTACAATGTCGATGTGTATCTTTCTGGTTGGAAATATCGTGGACAAGTTGATAAGCGGTGTCCGTTTCTCTATCATTTTGGTAAAAAAATGGTACCAGTTTTTGGCAGTAACTAGCGGTTTGTAGAAAAGAAGCTTGTATTTGCTATATGCCATATTTTACACCATATCGTACATGCCCAACCAGCCAATGCATCAGATTATGATTTACCGGTATTGTAGAATGAATGGTTATGTTTAAAAAAACATGGAAATAATGCAAAAATCAGATTTTGACCGTCAAAACCCAGGTTGATGGGGCATTTTTTACAATAACAATACGCTCCACTGAAGATAATTCCCGCTCATTTCCAATACAATTGGAACTGCCTGCATCAGTGGCATCAAACTCGATGCAGATGCCTGTTTTTGAGGTTATGTCGTTGCAGTCGGCATGGAG
>CAZLMI010000098.1:0-4517 GCA_964560865.1 Microcaldota archaeon | reverse complement strand
AATAAAACCGCAAATAAATGGTATCTGAATATCATTTAAATGTGCATTCTCCAGTATAAATTAACTATTTCACCAAAATCATTCTTCCGCCCATTTTAGACATGTCAACCACAAAATCCTGATTATCCTTTTTGTAGAAAAGCAATTTGGATTTGGAACCCATGATTTGCCCATTTACGGCGTCGGAGATAATGAAATCCTTTGGAGAATAATATTCGTTCTTTTTTACAGACAGTTCGGAACAAACATTTTCCAATTCTTTATATTCTTTTACCCGTGCAAGAGTATCTTCAATCAAAACCGGCTCAGCAGGTTCATAAAGCAATTTCAGCTTCGTGGCATTTTTCACAGCATTATGGAGCATGAATTTTTGCTGCAACATGCCTTCTGCTGCATAGGCATCCCTGCCATTCGAAAATCTCAAAAGCTCAACCCAAAAATCAGCACCCTGTTCCATTGTCCTTGTTGCAACCCGTTCAGTATGTGTCACACCGCATTTCAATATGCGATTCCCGAACTGGGCCAGATAGATGCTAAAACCATCTTCGAGATATTCTTTTTCCAATTCGGGGTATTCGGAAAAGTCAAGCCGGGTATAGATATTTGAGATATCTTTTGTCTTACATGAATTACATTGATGCCAACCCTGAGATCTATGGGGGCATTTATTCCTTTTTTCCTTTCCCATGAAACCAGTGCATAATGATTTTTGAGAAAATTTAATCCACACCTCATTTTCCAGTTTTTTTTCAATAACTTCATCTTTGTTCCAACAGCAGATTGTCGGGGATGGTGCGGAATAAAATGAAATCAAATGTGCAAGCATGAGTAAAATGGATATAGACAATTTATAAACAAATAGACGAACAGTCCATTTCCGGAGTGTAAATACCGGCGCAGTGACTGGAATAACAATTTGATTTGGAAATAAATTTATAAATTACGTGGGCATATGTCAAGATATGTTAGCAATAATAGGTGGAAGCGGATTTTACCAGCTCGGAAAAAAAATTGAAGATATAGATGTAACAACACCTTATGGAATTACAGCTTTCGAAAGGGTAAAACTATTCAAAAAAGAGATTGTTTTCCTGGCAAGGCACGGAAAGGATCATAGGTACCCACCCCATATGGTAAATTACAGGGCAAATATATACGCACTCAAAAAAATCGGGGCAACTGCAGCATTTGCAACCCACGCATGCGGAATACTTTCAAAGTATACTCCCGGAGATATTGTTATGTTGACTGATTTTATTGGCCTGGGAACACCAATCACATTTTACGATGATTTTTCAGCAGGAATGAGGCACACCGATTTCACAGAACCGTATAACAAAGAATTGCAGGACACGATATTTGCATGTGCGAGATATAATAAAATACCCATCAAAAAAGACGGGATTGTCGTAACTACCACTGGCCCGAGATATGAAACAAAGGCAGAAGTGAGGCATCTGAAAAAAACAGGTGCAAATCTTGTGAGCATGACTGCGTCCTATGAAGCAACACTCATGAAAGAAATGGAAATACCTTTTGCAGCCATTGCAATATGCACGAATAAAGCTACTGGTTTGCAGAAAAAGCAGTTGAACCAGGAGGAGATATTGGAGGTAATGTCCAAAACAAAACTCAAAATCAGTACGCTTGTAAATGAATTATCAAAAGAAGTAGAATAATAAATAAACAAAAAAATTAACGGGTCACTGAAGCGCCTTCCATCTGCTCCAGATAATTTTTGTTCTTTGCAAAATAATCCCTGCACGGTTTAAGCACATTGACGAGTTCGTCTGCAACCGCTGCTTTCAGATCCATTGGATGCAGTTTCCCTTCAGAATAGATTTTTGCCAGTTCTTTTGCATCAGGAATATCGAGATCCCCGCCAAACTTATCAGGGCGCTCTATCTTCAAGCCTTTTTCACGCATGAGCAGGTATTCGGCAATTTCAAAAACAGGGTTGCCTTCGGTCTGTTTTTCAGGACAGAACGCTTTCTTCATGTTTGCCCGTATTTCTTCTTCAGAATCATGAATGAATATTGCACTCCCGGATATGCTTTTGCTCATTTTTGCCTCAAGCACTGAATCTTCCTTACTCATATTTGGATCCATGCGCTTGCTGCTTTGCAAACCAGGCAAAAGATGGTGGTGCACTGATGCAAATTTTTTGTCCTGTTTGGTACCGGATTCCCATGCAAGCATATGCACCTTACGCTGGTCCATTCCGGCATGTGCAACCTGAACATCGAGCATGAATATGTCGGCTGCCTGCATGGCCGGGTAAAGAACAACTGATGACTTCATTCCTTCATCTTCCTTTCTGCCCATTATCGTGATACACCTGAGCATGCGCTTCATGGTCGTGTCTTTTGAGATTCGTAGCACTTCGGCCCAGTAATCATTATCATACAAATCGCTTGCAAGAACGTAATTCACCTTATCCTCCGTCAAACCAAGGGAGATAAAACTGTGTTTGAAATACCCCGTAGCGATTTCACGTATTTTTTTCAAATCACCACCAAGTTTTCCATTTATCCACGTGTGGTAATCCGCAAGGAAAATAGTTGGTTTTATGCCTGCTTTTAAGAAATCCTGTACTTTCAATGCAGTGCATAAGCCAGTTCCAAGATGGACTTTTCCGGATATCTCAAATCCGATATAATGTTTTGGATGGGAATAATTTTCGAATATCTGCTTTAAAGAATCGTCAGTAATGACTTCCTCTGTTGGCTTTCTTTTTACTAATTCAATTTTTGTTTCAATGTCCATGAAAATGACACCTGTGGAATGAGAATGATAGAATAGAAATTAAATAGTTACCTAAAGGGATTCCAGACCATCTTATATTGCCTGCTGATGGCCATTATATCATAGGTAGTGTAATATCCGGCAAATTTTTCCCGGAAACCATCCATAATCAGTTTCAATTCTTCACTGTCTTTCACGTGAACCTCTATAGTTGCATCAAAAGTCCCAATCATTTCCATGAAAAAAAGACATTTGTTTGTAGAATCAAAATATTCCAAAACAGAGTTCATTGCTGTCGGGTCTTTGAAAGATATGTTTATCTGAATGAACTGCAAACCCAGTTTGCTGAAATTGGGCGAAGATACATAACGAAGGATTATTTGATTCTTTTCAAGCTTGTTTATCCTGTATTTTACAACCTTTGGGTCAATGCCCAGTTTCTTTGCAATCTCAGTTAAAGGCATTCGCGCATTTTCAGAAAGAAGAAGCATGATTTCCTTATCGGTTTCATCAAGCATATAATCACCCATCGAAATTGGGTAATTAGTGCGTTGTGTTGCAAGTTCAGGAGTAAATAATTTCTGATTGAATCTGTGCGCAGTAATAAAAGTGGTCATATCCTTTTGGTGTATATAATCTCCATATTTTTTCATAAACGGATTAAGAAAGGCAATCAAATCGCCAGGTTCCCTGACCATGACAAGAACAATCATATCGTAGTGACCGTCAGTACGCGCAAGGAAAGAGATGTTTGATTGTTTTTGGATGTAGTTGAAAATTTCTTTTTCTTTTTTTGGGGTTAGATTTTTGAATTTAACATATGTCTTAATGTAGTAATAGCCAAGTTTGGACGTATTGAATATAGTATAAAACCCAGTCAGATAATTTTTCTCTAACAGGCGGTTAATCCTGAAATTTATTGTTTCCTTGCTTTTTCTTAGTTTTTTTGCAAGCCTAGATGCGGGAATCCTTGCATTTACATCCAGTTCATAAAGTATCCCCTTATCCAGATTATCTAATATTTCCATAAATTACATATAAAGAAGATAATATATAAATTTTTTGTGTTTTGTGCAAAATAGAATTGTTAAAATTAAAATATACGAAAATAGCATAATTGAAATTGGAACTACGGATTTAAAAGAGGAATGACAAATGTATAATTCGGGTAAGATCATGGACATAAATGAAGGATTCAAGCATGCATGCAGATTCATCTTCGGTCAGGAAATAGGAGAAATGAAAGACTATGATGAATACATGCGCGAAGGTCTGATTGGCAAATTCGCAAAATCATCTTTCAGCAATGAAAAAATATTCATGACATCCGACCAGTATTCTGCAAACGCACGCTTCTTCGATTATGGAAAGGAAAACGAGCGGGTCAGACAACTGCTTTCACAACCAATAAATGGAAACAAAATAAAGGATATTGATTCGCTGCTCGAAGCGGTCGAAGAAAAGGCAATTTATGCTGGTGGCAAGGTTCTTGGGAAATCCGAGAATATCGTTGAATCGGACAATATAATAAATTGCAATCATGTTTATCGCTCTTCTGCATCTACCGATGGAAAATATCTTGCATATTGCTATGATATGCGGAAAAGCGATTATGGATTTGCATGCAGTTCAGCAGGAGAATGTTCCTGGATTCTAAGATGTTATTATGTTTATACAATGCAGCGCTGTTTCGAATGCACAATTTCATGGGCAATGCATGATTGTTATTTTTGCCATAATGTACGCGATGCAAGCGACTGCATGTTCAGTTT
>CAZLMI010000097.1:0-4587 GCA_964560865.1 Microcaldota archaeon | reverse complement strand
AAGGTAAGCTTAACACTCAACAAAGGAATGCCATGCCCTGAGTTATACCAGTATTACTACAATTATCCGGTACAGAATTTTGTTCCGAGCCCGCCTGAAAAAATAACCAGCGGATGCACGGTATGCGCAACGACACCGTGCCAGATAGCATTTGAAGAAGAAGCAGCGATTGCATCCCACAGCTTTTCAGGAACGGAAAATGTAAATGATTACATACAAAACAATTCTGCCAGATATCAGGTCAGCGAAATGACTGCATCATGGAAAGTAAAATGGGATTCAAAAAATGCAACGGATTATTATGAAGTAGAGGTAGGAAAAAACGGAACGATAATAAACGTAACGAAAATACCTAAGAAAAGCTAGATGATTGAAACCTCGTTTTTTTGCATATTGATATTCCTGTCCACGAATTTTCGGATAATTTCGGCATTTGTTTTCAGATGCTCGCTTATTTCGCTTGTTCTGTAGCGGGTTTTTCCAACGGCAAGCGAGGCATAAACCAAAAGCTGATCTGCCAGATGCAAATCAATATCGAATTGCTCTTTGTTGATTTCGTCCAAAGCCCTTTGTGCAACTTCTTCCGCCCTTACGCCCAGTTTCCCAAGAGAGTACGCGCCACGAAGCCCTTTCCATACGAACACGGAATTGCCCTTATCAATCGCCTTGTCCTGCCGTATATGCACATTCTCAATGCCCTCCTGCAAAAATATCTTTTTTTCACGCATTGCAATTGAAATTGGCAGGTCTGAAAGTGTGATGATTACCTGTTCCTCACTGCCTGAAGGCCACACCTCAACACCCCTAAGATCAGAAGGCTTGACGGTAATTTCGATTTCACCGCCACCGGTTGGATAAAACCCGGGTTTGAAAATTTTACATTGGACTCTGGCACCCATTATCTGTATCGCAGGCAGGAATACCTTTTCAAAATATTCGTAACTTGGCGAAGCCATGACATGGGTACCGCCCTGAATCCGAACCGTACTCGGCTTATCTGCACTCAACAATATTGGAATGATCGTCTGGGCAACAAGGGTAACCGAACCTGCAGTGCCTACATTAAGATCGTATTTGCCGCCAACAATTTTTCCTGGATTGAAAACAAGTGAAGTGCTGCCTAAATCGGCATTTTCAAGTGTTCCGCGGCAGATGCTTCGAACGGCTTTTGCAGCAGTAATGTGCTGCATCTTCAAACCAGGCGGAGACCTGCCGGCACGAATATTCGATATGCTCACGGGCTTTTGGGTTATGGCTGCCAAAGTAAGCGAGGTACGGATAATCTGTCCACCACCTTCACCGTGTGAACCGTCTATGGAAATCATAATAACAACCTGAAAATCGAAGGTGGGCTTTGAACTTTGTTCAAACAACCACCTTCACCATGTGAACCATCTATGGAAATCATAATAACAACCTGAAAATTGTCAATAGTAGTATAATACCAAGGATAGATGGGAAGATATTAAGACGCTTTGCCTTTTTCTGAGCCTGTAGCAACGGGTAAAAAGAATTAGGCCCACGTAGTGCGAACTACGCAGGCAAGGCGACCAGTTTATTCCTCCCATGCACCTAGAATGAGCGTGAGATAGTTACAATTTAGGTGGATATGCATATAAACCTTTGGCATATTTCTGAATATGTGTGTGAATTAGGAAACATCTGCAGCTGCAGCGGTTTGCTTAAGCCTGAACGTGGATGATTTTTTTTCGTAGTGGACATACCCATCAGAAAGCGATTTGGAAACAGAGAATTTACCTTGAAGATTGCCTGGATGAAGCACCACTGCAAACGTGCCAAACAAATTTTTAGCCAAGCCCATTGGTGCAAACACCTTCCCTAATGAAACGCCGGATAACGGCTGCGAAGAAGAAGTCCGGGAGTTCGCATACGCAACTAAAGATGGCTTTTCATTTCTGCCTGATGAACCGGGTTTTTGAAATAAAGCTGAAGAAACGGAATGATTTGATCCTGAACCGGTTTTTTGCATACTAAAAGAACCGCACCCAACCGAACGGGAAATCGCTGATTGAGGTTGATTCTTCTGAACTGGAGATGATTTATTAGTTATCCCCTCGGAAAGCGGGGTGGATGCGAGTTTTGACGGGTAATTGGGTTTGCTGACTGGTACTGTTTTCTGCATACCGGAAAACGAGCGGGCAGATACATACAATTGCAAACCCGTTACACCCCTTGAAACAGATAAATTTTGCCCAACTGGGTTTGACCTGACAGAAGTTAAATAAGAATAGGACAAACTATGCGGAGAATGCGCCAAAGTGCATGAAGCATTCCCGAAAAATCCAGATGCCTTGGAAATCGGAGCAATTGCAGAAGATTGCGAATATCTTAAAGCAGAATTTGAAACCCCTGCCGGCAGTTCTTTTCTTGGAAGTGGCGCAAAAGAGCTGTTATGAAAAACGAATGACTTCTGCCTGAAACGCTCCAAATCACCCTGAACAACCATCGTACTATATCTGGAGATATAACGAAATGCGATGCGCTTTCGGGCATGATTCCTGCGCCACCTTCCACCAAACCTGGTGCGATAACGAAAACTGGCCCTTGGACCACGCCTTCCGGATCTTCCGATACCATGCCAGATGACAACTTTAAAGTAATGATCCGGATTGTGAATACCACGCACTAAATGAAATCTTTGTGCATGTGAATGAAATACGGAAGTTGGATTGCCAGATTGGGTTGGAACCCGAGTGTTGGCACTGCGCAGTTTCATATGATAAAACGATTATTCTAAAGTAATTTAAATGTTCGTTTAGCGCATGGCATAAGTTCGTCATCCGTCCAAGTTACTGCCCACTGAAAGCAAAAATTCATTGATTTTGTCTTTTGGAATGGTTGCACCGGCAGCAATCCTGTGCCCGCCCCCAATACCGCCAACTTCCTCGCATGCCAAACGCATGAGCTTGCCAAGGTCAAGTCCTTTTTCAAGCAAATGCCGGGGGGTTCTGGATGAAACCTTAACAGTGTTATTGTCAGAAGAGGAGAAACCGATAATCGGTTTTTTCCATGTTTGCACCAATGCCATGCCGATTACAGTGCCAATAATTGACTCGTCAATCCTGTTGCGTGCATCCAGAAATTTGAACTTCCCGAAATCCTGGACATTTCCTGTTGCAAAAACAATACCTTCCTTTATCATTTTCCTGTGCTCTGCAAGAATCAAACGCGCTTCTGAAAACGCACCCTCGTCCTCAAGGCAAACCCTCAAACCGACATCCGCCTTCTTATGCCTGCCGCATGCATTAAGCAAAGTGGAAAATTCATTTGCCTCGAATGTTTCATCTTTCTTTCGCTTTGGAAAAATATACGATTCGCCGATTAATTGCTCTGCCTTCTTTATCATATTTTTACTTATGAGAATGGCTGCAATGGCTGATATCAGGCGGGTTTTTTCTTCAGGGGAAAGATCAGAGTATGTCCTCCATTTGTCATTTTTTTTAAGGTCAATCGCAAGGTCAGAAAGAAGGGTTTTAACGCGATCTTCCTGGTAGGAAATCATCGGGATATACGGGTCATCCGAGTATTGAAGAAAATGCATAAGCATCCGGCAATACCTCCCATAAAAACGAAGCTCGTTTTCAACCCGGACAGAACCTGACTGAACACTCTGCTCAAGAACCCACCGGTTCATTCCCCTTAACGGGTACTGCATATCACCCACAGCACCGACAATTGCAAGCTCATCCCGGGAACGAAAAACACAGTATGCAGCACCTGATGAAGACAGTTCATCCGAACCATCGATTCCAAAAAGCATTGGATTTATCTGTAGCTTGTCAATCCCGCTGGTCTCGTGATGGTCGATTATCAGGACATCCGCAAGTTCATTTACCCTCTTGTTTCCACCGCCCAAATCAGTAAATATGACTTCTTTTTCTTTGGAAAGCAGCTCAATTGCAGAATCATCCAGCTTACTCAATGAAAGAGACCGGACTTTTTTTCCTGCGTCACGCATTGCGCCAACTGCAATTGCGCCTGATGAAACCCCATCTGCATCGTAATGGTGCACAACCAACGGATTGCCAAAGGATAGTGCAAGCTTTCGTGCTTCTTTACAACTTTCAAGAAATTGCTCCTGATTCACGGATAATTCCATTTACTTCTTCCTCGCAATTATATTGAGCCTTTGCCCGGTGGTTTGGATATTAGAAGATAGTTCAGAAGCACTGGTGACCCGTTCGATAGCAAGGATATCAAAGCCCTCAAGAAATTCCCTTGCCTTCTGCTCACTGAACATATAATGCGGGACATCATTATCAATAATGTTTTGAAAAAGATAGGTGTTTTCTTCTATTTCAACCCCATCGGAAACCGGATGGTGTGGCAATGCCAGCACATCGATTACCGCGACACCACCACGCTTCAATACGCGATAAAGTTCCCTAAACCCCTTTTGTACTTCAGAGGATTTTCCGTGATGAATCGCTGCCGAGGAGATTACAAAATCAAAATAACCGCTCGGATACGGCATAGAGGAAAAATAGCTCACTTTGAGCCTTGTTTTGGCCATTATATCCATGCCAATCAGCTCGATTGCTGTTGATGAAACATCGCACCCGTGAA
>CAZLMI010000096.1:0-4613 GCA_964560865.1 Microcaldota archaeon | reverse complement strand
CTCTGCTTCGTTTGCGGTTTTATTAATCCTTTCGGCTTGTTTATCGCAATTTATACTAAGGAACCCATAGGTTTCCTGATTGAAAGCGAGGACGCAGTCCGAAGCTTCCAGAAATATTTCAACACATTCTGGAAGATTGCCAAAAAATGAATTAAAAAATATATACTATTAAAAGAATTTGAATAAATAAGAAATATTTAAAAGAATATATGTTTCTTATATAGAATATGCTTGAGAAATATGTAATCATACGCGCACTTGAGATAGTACTATCAAATCCCAACATAAAATTTTCAGTAAATGGTCTTGCTAAAACGGCTAAAATAGCTCCAAGTGCCGCAAAATATTCATTGGATTACATGTTCAAACAGGATTTGATAACCCGGAACGTTGTTGGCAGGACTTATCAATATCAAGCCAATCTTCTTAATGGGGTGTGCCGCCAGTGGAAGATACTTTTTTCATTGCAGCATATTCATGAGAGCAAATTAATTGAAAACCTGAAAAAAACCCCAACTGTTACGAACATTACTCTTTATGGCAGTGTGGCCATGGGGATCGATGATAACAAGAGTGATATCGATATTTTGGTGATCGTGACTGCAACAAGAAGCCATTCAATAGAATTAACTGAAATTGCCGGCAGGGAATTAAACATTAGTATGTATTCCCCGATGGAATGGAGAAAAAAGGCAAAAAGAGACAAGGCATTTTATGATAATGTTGTTTTAAATTCAATTTCCCTTTTTGGTGAAAAACCAGTGGTTATATGACATCTCTCGAAGAATGTTTTGAAAATGGCATGTTAAAAAAGTGCCCTTCAGATAAAAACAAGGCGCTTCTTTCGTTAAAGCTTGCAAAAGAAAATTTGAAAGATGCGGAAATTCAGCTGGATAATGGCCTGTTAAAATGGGCATTTATTGCAGCATACACTTCCACGTTTCATGCTGCCCGTGCTTTATTGTATCGGGATGGTGTGAAAGAACGAAGCCATTATTGTTTGTGGATTTATCTTAAAGAAAAATACAGAAACGTTATCGAAGCAAAATATATTAATGAACTAAATTTGTTGAGGGAACAACGCCATCGGATACTTTATGGGGATGCTGATTTGCGTTCTAAAGAAGTTGAATCAGCTGAAGCAGAAAGTGCTCTTGCAGTTGCCGGGGGGTTCCTGCAGACTATCGAAAAACTGATTAAAAACGGTTAAATCTTCAAATATACAGGTTCTTTTCCAGAATTATCATTGTCATTTGATATAAATAAAAAACAACAGATAAATGTCAATATCTTCGATGCGTAACCCCGTATTTTATTCTTTTCTCTATATACTCTTCCAAATATGCTTACTTCTCTTCGCCTCATCAACTGGCGTTCACATAAAGACTCGTTATTCGAATTCAGGAAAGGCACGAACCTGCTCATCGGAATCATGGGTTCCGGCAAGTCCAGCGTGCTTCATGCAATCTGTTTTGCCCTTTTCGGAACGTTTCCGTCAATCGACCGCAGGCGAATGAAGCTCGAAGACCTTTTGCGCCTTAATGAGGATAAATCCACTGTCAGGCTGGAGTTCGAGTGGGAAAATTCGAAATATGTTATTGAACGGAAGCTGGAAAAAAAGAAATCGCTGGCTACCTCTGCAGAGATTTTTAAGGACGGCCGGCTCATCGAAACCGGTTCTACAAATGTCACTGCCTATGTGGAATCCATCCTCAAAATAGATTATGACTTGTTTACCCGTGCAATCTATTCAGAGCAAAACAATATCGACTATTTCCTGAACCTTGATCCCAGAAAGAGGAAGGAGGAAATAGATGTCCTGCTAGGTCTGGATAAGTTCGAAATTGCCCGTTCGAATATAGTTACTGTTATCAACAGGGTAAAATACGACCGGTCGACACTGGAAAAAAGGTATTCTCAGGAATCGGTGACAGAAATTGAAAAGAAGTTTTCTGAGAATTCCAAAAAGCTTGAAGAACTGGCGGAAAAAAGGAAGCTTGCACAGGCAGAATTGAATGGTATGGAGGGCAATCTTCTGAACCTGCAGAAGGCGTTTCTTTCCCTAAAAGAAAAAAGCGAAGCTGACGAGCAGCTGTCAAGAAACCAGCTTCGTGCCGAAGCAAGGATAGAATCCATTAAAAAGGAAATTTCAGGCAAGGACGTAGATCTGGCGTCGCATGAGTTGTCAAAAAAGCAGCTTGCCGATGCAAAATCAAAACGGGAATCTTTGTCAGGTGAAATTCTCCGGCTGGACAGCCAATTTTCTGGTTTGCAGAAATCGACAGCCGCTCTTGAGGCCCGGATCGCATCTCTTCTATCTGCAATAAAGCAGAAGGAACAGCTTGAAAAAGAACTGGAGGTGCTTGCTGATGGCAAGTCTTTGGAAGTGCTTTCTGAAGACCTGGCTTTGATTGAAAAACAAGTACTATCCGTGAGTTCAGAAGTCCGACATCTTGAAGCGGCTATGCTCGAAACTGCGGATTTGATGAAAAAACTAAAGCCGGAAATGGGGCAGTGCCCGCTTTGCAATGCTCCGCTTACTGCGCATTCATCTGAAAAGCTGAAACATGAAAAAGAACAATTCCTGGCTGATTCAAGGAAAAGGATACTCGAACTAAAATCTGTTGTTGCCGATAGAACCGTTGCTCAAAAAAAGATTTCTGAAAACATCAAGCGAATTTCGATTATCAAGAATCGTCTTGATGGGATTGCATCTGATACAAAAGATCTTCCGTCGTTGGAATCGTCTTTTAAGCAGGGGTCATCCGAATTAAATGCTCTCAAGGCTGTTCGTTTGGATAAGCAGGAATCCCTTAAGGCACTTCAAAAACAGATTGAACTCCTTGCAGTGGAAATCAGTACTGAGGACTCAGTTATAAAGAAAAAAATTGAATATGCCGAACTCGAAAAACAACTGGCAGTGATCGTGGCAAGCCGTAAGGGGCTTTTATTCAGCAAAGACGATTATGAAACTTCAAGGAAAAATCTTGAGAACTCGAGACTGCAGAATGAACGTGTCAGGCATTCATTTGATATGGTTACCCGGGATCTTTCTTCTTCCAGGGAGTTACAGGATATGTTGCAAAAACAAATGGATGACATGAAGCACGTTGGATGCGAGATACGTTATTTTGCCAAGCTGGAGGAGGAACTGGCAATATATCGCAATACTCTGCTTGAAATACAGACGACCCTGCGTTCCAGTCTTACCGATGCAATAAACGCTGCAATGAATGAAATTTGGGGGATTTTCTATCCCTATCGTAATTATCCATCCATCAAACTCGAGGTAACCGAGAAAGATTATCAGTTCAAGGTCTTTGATGGCAATGAATGGAGGCTTATCGAAAGCATGGCAAGCGGTGGTGAACGTGCATGTGCCGCATTGACCCTGCGCGTTGCTCTGGCAATGGTACTTACGCCAAATCTGGGATGGCTTATCCTGGATGAGCCTACCCATAACCTTGATCAGGAGGCTGTTTTGCTGCTTTCAGAAACCCTGCAGCTCAAAGTTCCAGAAGTGGTCAACCAGATATTTGTAATAACTCACGAAGAGGCATTAATGGGTTCTGATTTTGCTTCGAGCTATAGGTTAAACCGGGATAAGGAGAACGCTGGTTCAACAATAATAGAATCTGTATAATTATTCTATTATTTCCCTTTCCAGTCTTAATGCTATCTCATTGCTGTCTCTTCCGGTTTCATTCTCTTCCTGGTCCCATTCTTTGCATCCTTTTTCATTGGAAGCCAGGTACATTGCAACCGGATAAAACATCTGCTCTTTTTTTACCAATCCAAGTGAAAAAAGATACCTGAGCGTATTCTTGAATTCCTCTACAGTATGCGACTTTTTTCTCGCAACCCGCATTTCCCTTAAATCCGAGAATTGTACTCCTGAATCGGTTAGCAGCAGTTTATTCAGGCTGACTCCGCCAAGCAGCACGGATTTGCTATGGAGTTTTGAAAGCGATTCGATTATCATTTCCACAAGCCTGTCTTTATGTTGTTCATCAAAGTGCTCGATACTGACATATTTCATTCCTGTTCGTTTCAGTCTGCTGTCGAATGTCCAGAACAAACTGCTTATTTTTGATATGATATAATAATTTCCCAATACTGTTCTGAGATACCCGACTATGTTCTCCAAAGTATTGGATATCTTTCCATGGGCATTCAGAAGAGCAATTGCCACTTCCCTGCCAGTTTTTCTTAATATATATTCGCAGTTTAGATGTTTTGCGCACACAGTATCTGTGCCATCCCTTGCATTTACTCTGTAAAAATCAGGCAGGAACTCACTTTCCAGATATTCGCCATACTCTATCTGCATGTGGCTGGTTGATTGGTCCTCCCATTTAAATGAGACTTTAACCCTGTTTTCTTCGTCGATTCTTTTTACTGAAGTAGGCATCTCTTTGTAAAACTCGGAAACTTCCATTTTTGGAGTTGTGATAGTTTTACTTAAGTTTCCAGACATTAATTTGCGTTCCACCTGTTTTCACCTGCCTCTCTTATTGTAGTTATTAAGTGTTAATTTGTTTATAAATGCTTGTCACAAAAAGGCTGTTGCATGACTCAGAGGTAAAGAATTAGAAACATTGCATGACATTTAC
>CAZLMI010000095.1:2027-4632 GCA_964560865.1 Microcaldota archaeon | reverse complement strand
CAGGTATGCGATTCCGCCCTGCTCGTGAATCAAATCGACTGCCTCTGAAAAATTGGTTTTTTTAGGAATGCATTCATTCACATACAAACCAATAAGGTCGCCTTTATCGGTGGATATCTCTTCGCCGGGAATAAATCTGGCACCAAGTTCCTTAAATTCCTTATGTCCTGCAATAGTATTATGATCGGTAATTGCGAAAAAAATGCCGAGCTTCAGTGATTTTGCAGCAAGGGCTTTCGGCTGGGTAAATGAATCTATGGAATACCAGGAGTGAATATGGAAATCAATCTTCATAGCAATCAAATTTTTGAAAAAGCAGGTGGATTTTTTCCGCCATTTGTCCGGTTTTTTTCTTATTGACCCTGGTCAGCATAATCCTTCCGGTTGAATACACACTCATCGAAACGTCGTTTAGTTTAACTACCATTACAACCGGGGTTTCTGCGATTATTTCACCGATTTGGCTTAATGCAACCGAGGCTTTTTTTAAGTTGAATTTCTTTGTGAATTTGATTTCATACGCATTTGAGGTGGAACACGGGTCAACAGTGTAGTAATCAGTCATTTTAGGCTACCTGAAAGGAAATTTTCATGAATGATATTTAGAGGTCATATTAATAAATATTCCATGCCAACGTTCATTCATGACATCTCTCCATTGCCTTGGAGCATCCGGTGAAGTCGGACGCTCGGCATTTCTGCTTGAAACTGATAAAAAGATAATGCTCGATTACGGAGTAAAATTATTCGATGAATCGGGTGAAACCAAATATCCGCTTGAAAGCGTGGACCCGGATTACATAATCTTATCCCATGCCCACCTGGACCACAGCGGTGCAATCCCATTATTATACCGAAAAGCAAAAATGAAATGGTTTGCAACCGCACCGACAAGGGACATTGTAGAACTTCTCTGGAATGATTCACTGAAGATAATGGGGGAAACATCGCCATATAACAAGGCGCATGCTGAAAAAGCCCTTGGATACTGGACACCGTCACCATACGGACAAAAAACAACTGTGGGTGAAACGAGTTTTTGGATGGAGGATGCGGGCCATGTTGCTGGCGCAGGAATAACAAACCTCGAATATAAAAAGAAAAAGATATGCTATAGCGGAGATTTCAAGATGGAGGAAACGTACATGCACGATGGTGCAAAGCCCGTGGAGGATGTTGACTACCTGATAATAGAATCCACGTATGCACTCAGGGAACACCCACCGAGAAAAGAACTCGAACGGCAGTTTATTGATGAGATACGGGAAACAATTGAACTGGGCGGAAATGTGCTCCTGCCTGCATTTGCAGTCGGCAGAACCCAGGAACTGGTCAGCATGATAAGGCATTATGAAAAGGATGTGCCGGTGTTTGTTGATGGTATGGGAAAGGACATTACAACGATATACCGGAGATACAGCAAGTACATCAAAGATCCGATGGAACTGAAAAAAGCGATAAACTCAGTAAGGATAGTGTCCAGTATAGAACACAAAAAAATAGCCACCAAAGACCCTTCAGTAATAATAACAACTGCGGGAATGATGAATGGCGGACCGGTATTAAACCATTTGCTGCACAGCCTGCCTAATTCAAAGATAATATTTACAGGATATTGTGTGGAAGGAACGAATGGATGGAAACTCCAGCACGAGGGGCAGATTGTAATGGATGGGGAAGAACTGGAAGTCGATCTTCCGGTGCATTACATGGATTTCAGCGCGCATGCCGGCAAAAAAGACATCCTGGAATTCGTAAAAAAAGCAAATCCTGAAAAAATAGTCCTGATACACGGGGACCAGCCTGAAAAATTCAGGGATGAACTTGAATCTGAACACGGGTATAAAACATATGCCCCGAAGATAGGGGACAGGATAGATTTTTAGATAAACTGATGATGGCAAGGGTATTTCAAAAATCAAAAAATTCAAACATGGGATAATTGCAAGCAAAAAAACCTTTGAAACAAAAGGCCAGCACGTTGCAATACCGTTACCGATACTTTTGTTATTTGTTTAAGCAATGCTGGAAAGAAACAGGTTCAAACCCTAAACATGTCCAAAATAGGGGACAAAATAAAGTTCTAAAAAAAGGAATTACAGAAGTTTGTGCATGTCGGGTTTGCCATCTGATATAGATGAATCGCGTGCGTCTGTTCTTGAATCTGGTTTTGCATCAGATACACCCCTATCAAGGACATCAGTACCAAGGTCAAAAGATTTGCATGAAACTGATATTTTATCAACACGGAAATACAAACTCGAAGTGCCGGAGTCAGCTGTTCCTGAGTTCATTGCTATTTCTCCCAAAACACCCGTAACTTCGACATGAGACCCGTCCGGGGTTTGTGCAGAAATGGTTCCGCTGTAATTTTTTTGAATTAAACCGCTTGCATCAACGGATTTGCCGGAAGGATCCTTAACAGATAGCGTTACTTCAACCTTAGGATCATTTTCAAAAACCCTGAAAGATTTGACAGTAACAACATAACCGTTTGCTTCAATTGATTTGCCTGCAGATAACTGATTTTTGTCAGTAGGAACAAATGCAAACCCCCCAGAGCATACGCGGGAATCGGATTGAACCGGACCACCGGTTGAATCCC
>CAZLMI010000095.1:0-2017 GCA_964560865.1 Microcaldota archaeon | reverse complement strand
GCAATTTAAATCCTGCAAAAGCTGCTGCACCTGCCAGTAAATTACGACGACTAACTCGTACGTATGATTTGTTTTGTTTTTGTGTCATTGGAATTCACCTTAGCATTTTACGCGATATGTCAATTGCATTCCCTTACCTGTAATCGTTGCAGAAAAATCAATTGTCGTGATTTTTCCAGTAGCCAGGTCTTTTACGGTTACTGATTGGGTATTTGCTGAATCGAATGGAGTTGCATTCATACCAAGAGTAACCCCCGTGGATGAAACAGATATTTTACCAAGACACGTTGTATCAAGTTTAATTGAAACACCCATACTAAGATTGGTTGGGCTACCTGCAGTGTATGTTATCTTAACCCCGTTAGTAACAGGTACATCTGATACCGTGGCACCATAATTAATATCCGGCAGTGTAATGCCTCCAGAATTAGTTGGAACGCATTTATTGCATACGGATAAGGATTGATCCGGATTTGTCTGGTCTGGAGTTTTGGTCTGATCTGCAGGTTTGGATTTGTCCAAAGCTACAGTGGTATCTGAAAACTGAATCCCAACATCTAATGGAGGTTTAACTTTACTATCCTTAGAAGAAGTAATATCTAAAGTTTTACCATCGGTAGTTCCCGCATCATTTCCTTCTGATTTGAAGTCACTTGCAGAATTATCAACGGATTTATCCGGGATTCCGCCATCACGAGCGGACTGATCGGCAGCATTGCCACCATCAAAAACCGAAGGACAGGAAACTGAAGAAGATGCCAGGTATAGCCCCAATGAACTGCGTGCAGCAGCCGCATCGGTTTTCTCTTCTTTTGCAATAAATACAAGAGAGACAGTAGCCTTTACAACACCCGCGGTATCAGTTAGATTAACACTCGTACTGCTCGGAGTTGTAGTTGCAAGAAGATTGACTGATTTTGAAAGAGTGTTGCATGGATCAGAAACATATAATGTAAAACCAATGCCGGCTGAAGTTGTTGTGAAACGTGTAAATGTTCCGGTAAATCCATCTCCAAGATCTACTGAAGTTCCAGATGTTATTTTACCAATTGCACTGACTTTACCAGTACACTGAGGAACACACGAAGTAGAATGTATACTTGGTTCATCGCCGCAACCAACAAAAAATC
Organism: Microcaldota archaeon; assembly: GCA_964560865.1. Classification (GTDB taxonomy): domain Archaea; phylum Micrarchaeota; class Micrarchaeia; order Anstonellales; family Bilamarchaeaceae; genus CAZLMI01. Next base: position 887 of record CAZLMI010000095.1, on the reverse strand, counting down.
TGGCAAATGCCAATCCTGCCGCTGCTGCACCACCGCGTAAAATAGCACGCCTGTCCATAATAGAAGTATTGCGTTGTCCTGTTCCGTCCACCATAGAAACATTGTGTCGTCTTTCTGTTTTTTGAGTCATGTGTTCACCATTTAATTGTTCGAGTAGATATATTTATATGTAAATACATTTAAAAACATAATAGATAACTAATAATCGGATTAGCAACCAGATACCCTGTAAGTTAATTGCATTCCCTTACCTGTAAGGGTTGCGGAAAAGTCTAGTTTTATGCTTTTTCCAGTAGCGGAATCCTTTACGGTTACTGACTGTGTATTTACCGGATCAAATGGAGTTGAGTTCATTTGTAAGGTAAGACTACTGGAGGTAACTGACACTATACCAACACACATGGCATCGATTTTAATTGAAACACCCATAGTAAGATTGGTCGGACTGCCGGCAGTATAAGTCATCCTAACCCCGTTAGTAACAGGCACATCTGATACCGTGGCACCATAATTAATATCCTGCAGTGTAATGCCTCCAGAATTAGTTGGAACGCATTTACTGCATACCGATGAAGATAAATCTGATTTTGTGGTCTGGTCCGGAAGTTTCCCCTGGTCCATAGGTTTTGTTGTATCCGGGATTTTAATAGTGTCCGAATTAGCAGTATCAACGTTCTGGTCTTTTGTACCCTGATCCTTAGAAGGAACGGTATCCAAACTACTGTCTTTTTTAACACCACCCTCACCAAGAATACCAAATTCCAGTGGTGGTTTGACTTTTTGATCAACAGAGCCGTCAAAACTTGAACGATCCGGAGCAGTTTGATCTGGAGAACCAGCGTCTAAAGATAGTTCCCCGCCAGCATCCATAGGAACTGAATCGCTGA
>CAZLMI010000094.1:0-4672 GCA_964560865.1 Microcaldota archaeon | reverse complement strand
GTTCCCTTGCAAACTCCCTCCTGCGCCCGGCATCGCAAAGACCCGGTGCCTTTTTTTCAGCTGGAATTAAACGTTTCATATCATTTACTACAACAAACAACAAAATAAATACTTTGTTCTATTTTTAGGGCAAAATGATAAATTTTTATTCTTTATTATCAATATGTATAAAATATGCTAGATAAATTGGATAGAGCAATATTGGTAGAACTCGACAAAAATTCAAGGCAATCCTTCTCCAAGATAGCCCAAAGGGTCAAAACCTCAAAAAACGTGGTTTCGTACAGAATAAATCAGCTGATAAGCAAAAACATCATAAACGGATTTTATGCTGTAATTGATACCGTAAAACTGGGATATTATAACCACCGGGTTTATCTGAAACTCAAGAATTGCAATGAAAAACAAAGAAGCGAGATTGTAAGAGCATTTGTAAATGACCCGGGTACATGGTGGGTTGCAAAAACCAGCTATCCCTGGGATATTGCGATAATAATTTTAGCCAGGAATATGCATGAAGCAAATGCCAGATACATTGCAGTTGCAGGCAAATTTCAACAGTATATATCAAAATATCAGCTCAACTCATATATCCAGCTTATACATTTTCCAAAGGATTATCTGGTGGACCAGCCATGGACTGGTGAAAGACAATCATTTGTGCTTGGCGAGGAAACAGCAACCAAAATAACAGAAATGGAATACAGAATACTCCGCATCCTGTCTACAAACGCACGCATTGGAACAATTGCCCTTGCCAAAAAACTAAAAACCACTCCAATGGTTGTAAAATACGCAATCAAAAAACTAATCAAGCAGGGTGTGATAGGTGGTTTCAGAGTTCTTCTGGATTATGAGAAAATAGGATACGAATATTACTGGATTCATATGAATGTTTCTGCCAATAGCAATGAAATAAAGAAGTTTGTAAGCTCATTCCGGAATACGGCATATACTGATGAAACCTTGGGCGGGGATACTATTGAGTTTGCAGTCCATATCAAAAAGGAGGAGAGTATCCAGGGTATCATTGACATTTTATTAGAACAATTTGGGGAATTTGTAAGTGATTATTACTACTTCCGTGTAATAAAAAACGAAAAAGTCATTTACATGCCGCACAAATAAAATAAGAAAAAAATGGATTCAGATTATCGTGCACTTCTTGCCATCGAGAGCTCTGCTCGAGAGTCAAGAAGGGCTACCTTGCACTTCTTGCCATACGTTCTGTCTCGTCCCTCTTTCGAATTGCATAAGAGTTCTGAGTATCGTTTTTGGCAGTGTTTACTATTTCACTTGCCAATGAGTCTGAAAGGGATTTTGGTTTATTGAAAGAACCCATGAACGCGGCAAGTGCGATGTTTCTCAGAGCCATGTCCAGCCGTCTTGTTGCGGACACATCCACAGCAATCTGGTAGGAAACACCACCATAAGAAACTCTTGTCGTGTCTTCTCTTGGTGCAGCATTTTCAACTGCATTTACAAGAGACTGAACCGGGTTTTGCTTGGTTTCGGTTTCAACAATTGCCAAAGCTTTTTCAACGATTCTTAATGCCTTGAGTTTTTTACCCTGCATCTGACCTTTAGTACGAATGACCTTACCTGAAGTCTTTTCACCAGTACCACCACGCATAAGCTTATTTGCAAGTCTCTCGACAAGGCTCACGTATGTTTTTCCCAGGGTTCGTTTGTTTTGTCTTCCAAACGAATGTGGAACAGACGCACCTTTAAGCACAATTACCTGTGCAAGGCTCCTGTCCTTTATTTCGACAGCATCAACATCGTATTTACCAAAAATTTTCATTAAAATCATCTCTTAGGCTTCTCTTTCTTACCGTGTCTTAATGACTGAAGGTCAGCACCATTCACGGAAACAATCTTATAACGAACACCGGGAATGGAACCCATCTGTCCTCTTTGAGAACCACCCAAACCCGCGATTATTACTTCATCGTGTTCATCAATAAACGTAATTGCCTTGTCTCTGGGAGCAAAAACACCGATAATTTTTCCATTCTTAATCAACTGAACCTTGGCACATTTGATAAGACCGGAGTGGGGCTGTTTTTGTTCAAGCACGATTTTTTCGAGAACAATGCCTCTGGCCTGAGGAGCACCTTCCAAAGGATCGAATTTTTCCTTGAGTCTAAGTGTTCTTCTTTTGAATTTTTTGCTTTTCCAGCGTTTTTTCTTTCTTTTTCTGTCTAGATTTCTACCGGAGAATTCTCCATTGCTTCCTTTACCCATCAATTCACCTTGAGATTATGAATGGTGTAGAATGAACGGTTATCGCCCATTCAATCACCAGACTAATATATTATACACTCTATCGAGCGAGAGTATAGTCAATGACTACAAGCATTTAAAAACATTAAGTCATGGCTATTTCTTGGCCCGGATTTCCTTTCTTTTTGGTCTCAGATGAGGAGAACCGCAGTTGCGACACTTCGGAACGCCTTTCTTGTTTCTTGTTTTGCATTTTCTACATATCGTTATTTTACTTAGCTCTGCATCAGCTTCAGGAAATTTACCCATAAATTAAGCACCTTTATTAGCGTTAGTAAGATGTGTATTTTAGACAATATGTTTTAAAAGCAATGCAAATGAGGGCAAAAAAAGAACTGCACCTGAAAAGGCAGGGTAAAAACGAATTAAATTCGAAAATATGTGGTAAAATGTATAATGAAAGGGATTAAATAGGTAATGGATAATAATATATGTTATGGGCGCAGCAAGCAGACGGAAAGCAAAAAGGCATGAACATAGAGAAAGTGATGTTCCGGCTAGAAACATACTTGTCAGGAGCACCGCGGGTACCTGTTTTGTTGAGAGGAATTCAAAAGTGCTGGTACGTGCAACCGGAAACGAACTCATGGAAAAAACGGCAAGCACCCTTAAACCCGGAGAGCAGGTTGTCTGGGAAATTGAGGCCATAAACTTAAATGAACAGCGCGAAGCGCTTGAGGAAGGACTGCGAAGAGGAAGCATATTCAAAACTGCAATGGAGGGAATATATGTCTCCACGGAAGATGGCGAAACATTACCAATATTCACAATAAAATTATGGGCAGGAGCAGATGAAAAACCGCATGCGTGGCCAGAAGAAGTAAGACAAAGGAATATTGCAGACCGGATACTTAGTGGGGAAAGCGTAAATGATGAAATGTGCAGGGTTGCTGCAAAAGCAATACATTACGAATTAGCAAAAAATTTGGCAGGTAAAGAAATCCATATTGTAACAGAAAGCACTGTTCGAGACTGGCTTTGTGGAAGAACAATTGCACCGGATAATTTCAGATTCGTATTTGAAGCAATCGATAGTATGGCTCCGAATTTGGGCAAACTAAATTCAGATGAGAGATTTGAAAGCGCATACTGGATGTATAGGGCAATGAAATTGTCGCTTGCAACAAGACTACGCGAGGTAGTTTTAGGAAACAAAACAGTCAAACAGAAAAAAGAAACGCATTGTGGAACTAACCACCTGACAAGAGCTGCAAGAGCAGAATTGGACACATTAGTAGAAAATTTTGCAGAAGTAATAACTAAAGTTCATGCAACCGCAAATGTACTGGAAGTAAGAGAGATATCCGGATCAGGAATGAAGAAAATTGAAGCACAGGGAAAAAACCGTAGACCATTGAGAAGAGGCCTTGTAACTCAAACCCCCCCAGAACTTCGGGATAGAGTTTTGGACCCAATTGAAGCCAATTCCAGGTTATGCCTTACCGAGCACTTGAAAACAGACATCCTGCAGGTGCAGGCAGTGCATGAGCGACCAGGAGAATTTGATGAATTGCCCGCAGGAAGAGTTGCAGCAACAGTATCAGGATACTGGTTTGATTTGGTGATTGAAAGATTCGGATATGTGGGATATTCTGGCATAACAAAAAGGATTATTGAAGATATGGAGCAACGGGAAATTGACACAGAATCATTACGCAGAAAGCATTTGGATCCGGAAAAAAACAGGAGCTTAGCAGAAAGAGCAGGTAGGATGCATCAATGGTTGGTATCGGGAGATGCGGATTCAGAAATCGGGCTGGATCTCGGAACATGCATGAGGATCATAAATATGTATATACGCCACCTAATGGCAGTACCAATAAATACCAGACATTATGCACTTGCAAGCGAATTATTAGAAAATATGCTGGCAAAAGGTGAAACACATTCCAAAATGTACAAAAAAATTGCAGAAGAAGCGCGAAGAACATATGAAAAAGAAATTAGAAGTGGACGCGTGATACTACGTACACCAGCAGCTGCAATAGCAGAACTTGCAACGCATGAAAGTCTATTGGGTTTCATTGAAAAAAGTGGAATTTTTGATGCAGATACTTTGGAATATTTTCACATACGCGGGAAAGATGACAAAAATGACCGGATAATCCGAAGGATATTTGAAGTACATCCAGACATTATGGGCGGGACCCTGGATACTTTCATATTTAAAGATAGAAAAGAAGCGGTGCTGCGCAGAGTGGGATTGCTGGAAGCAGCAAGAAAAATCGAAGAAAAAGCCGCAGCAGTAAGAGGAGAAATAGTGAAAGAAAATAAGAGAAGGATGCGTGAGGAAGACGCAGCCATAAAGAACATTATAGGCGCAATTATATTTACAAAAAAATGAAATTTGCAGGAAAACCAAAAAATCGTAAAAATAATACATAAA
>CAZLMI010000093.1:0-4692 GCA_964560865.1 Microcaldota archaeon | reverse complement strand
GATGGTTTTGAAGCTGCGGTTGCAGGTGCGCATATCAACGGTTTTGCAGGGGACATGCTGTTCAAAAAATTCGGAGTTAATTTCTGCGCTTCTGATGTTGTCGAAATGCTTCCAATGGCATTCAGGAAATTTGTGGAATCATAGAAAAGAACTTATTAATTTCTCTAATAAATCATTAACATGACAGAAAGCGATAAACATAGTGATGAAAGAAAAAAAAGGGAAGATATAAAGGAATGGAGAAAACCAGGCCATTTTGCAGATGGTTACAGTGACGGTTTCGAACCTTTAAAATCACTGAATCTCTCAGAGGTAAAAACAATTGACGATTTGGTAACCGGAATGAAATCTACCTCATTCGGAGGACGAAAAGTCGGTGAAGCGGCAGATGTACTTGAAATGATGGTACGTGACCGGGAGTGCTATACGGTTTTGACGCTTTCTGGTGCAATGACAATTGCAAAGATGGGATTGGTAGTATGTGAAATGATTGACAATGGAATGGTGGACGCAGTAATAAGCACAGGCGCACTGATGGCCCATGGTTTCATAGAAGCTTCAGGAATGACTCATTTCAAATATAAACAAAGCATGAATGATACGCAATTATATGAAAAGGGATACAACCGGATATATGATACGCTGGAATTGGAAAAAAATCTGGATGATGCAGAAGTGATTGTCAGAAAAGTGCTGGATGTCTGGCCGGAAAACGAAGAGATTTGTTCATATACATTCAACCAAAAATTAGGCGAATATTTGGCTAAGAATACGAAGGGGAAGGGAGTACTTAAATCCGCATATGAAAAAAACATCCCGGTGTATATACCTGCATTTACAGACAGTGAATTTGGTCTTGACTTTGGAATTCACAGAAGACGAAGGATACTTGCAGGAAAAAAACCATTGAAATTCAACCCATTTCTTGATTTGGAAAATTACACGAACACAGTTGCAAAACAATCCAAACTCGGGATATTTACCATAGGTGGCGGAGTACCACGTAATTGGGCACAACAGGTTGGACCATACCTGGACATAATCAATACAAGAATAGGTGTGGGTGGGGCTTTCAAAAGATTCCACTATGCAGCAAGGATTTGTCCTGAGCCGGTTCACTGGGGTGGATTGAGCGGGTGCAGCTACTCCGAAGGCGTCAGTTGGGGGAAATTCGTGCCTGAGAATGAAGGCGGAAAGCAAGTAGAAGTGATGGCAGATGCAACTATCGCATGGCCAATGGTGGTAAAGGCAGTTTTAGAAAGACTGGAGAAAAAACCAATCCAGGAATAGGCATCCGGTAAAAATAATTAATAGAACCAAAAGTCCGATGCAACATGCCAAAAAAGGCAAGATAAATTCTGGAAATACAAACAAACCGATAAATATGATCTAAAAATAAAATTAGAAAACACGGAATTATGTAAAAGAATGGGATAACATTATAAATTATGAAGTAGATTATACCACCTAACTCAGTTACATTGAGAACTGGAGGTGAATTGATGGTAAAGGTCAAAATATTGGCATCAAAAGGAGATCAACGGGAATTTGAAAGAATAGTTGAAAACTTTTTAAAGGATAAAAAAGATTATAAGATATCACACGATATGACAATGAGTCCATCGGATCTTTCAACCACATTCACTGCAATGGTCGTCTACAAAGACTGATTATAAAGTCTTCTTTTCATAATGGTCACATGAAAGTGATTGATATTGAATCCGGAACCGGCAATTTTAGTACAACCGGTTTTCAGGCAACTAATTTGGGAAATGCAATCCAGCTAATTGAAAAAATGAAAAAAGAAAAAGCAACGATATTCCTGTCATTCACTGCAAACATGGTTGCAACAGGGTTGCGCGGGATATTTGCAGAAATGTGCAAAAAAAGATTCGTAGATGCGATAATAACTACCGGAGGTTCGCTGGACCACGACTTAATCAGAACAGAAAAAAATTATGAAATCGGGGATTTTTTTATGGATGACACGGCACTCCATAAAAAAGGAATCAACAGACTCGGAAATGTGCTTATAAAAAATGAATGTTACGAATTTCTTGAACAGAAAATCCAACCAGTATTTGACAAACTTTATAAGAAAAATAAGCTCTGCGCTCCGTCTGAAATAGCGGCTGAAATCGGCAACTCGATTTCGGATGAAAATTCATTTTTATACTGGGCAGCGAAAAACAGGATACCTGTTTTTTCCCCTGGAATAACCGATTCTGCAATCGGCCTGCAGACATATTTTTACAAGCAAAAAAGAAAAGATTTTGGCATAGATGTAACCCAAGATATGAAACAGCTTGCGGACATCATACTGCAGGCGGATAAATCAGGAGGAATAATTCTCGGAGGCGGAATTTCAAAGCATCACACCATTGGAATCAACCTGCTGCGCGATGGAATGGATTACGCGGTTTATGTCACTACATCCTCCCCATGGGATGGTTCGCTTTCCGGTGCAAGAACGCAGGAAGCCCAATCCTGGGGTAAAATCAGGGAAACCGCAACACATATAACTGTTGATTGTGACGCTACAATTGCATTTCCGCTGATGATGTCAAAATTCATCTGGTGAACGTATGATAACTTATTACATAGTCGCATTTATTGCCGGTTTTTTGGTAAAGATAACCGATTGGATAGATGATGACCGCGGCGGGAAGGATATAATAAAATACCCGTTTGCAATCATATACGGAATAGGCATAGGCTATCTGATATCAACTGCCCCGTTTGCAACCATTTTTATTGCGGCATTGTTTGCACAGATATTTGCAAGGAAGATAGATACCCATACGCACATGCTGGGCTTTTTCATAGCAATGATAAGCGTATTGTTTATGGGATTCCCGCAAATTGAGATATTGTACTTCGTAATATTCCTGATCCTTGCTTTCCTTGATGAGATAGAATTTGTAGGCAGGCTAAAATGGATATCAGACCACAGACCATTCCTTAAGCTGGGTGCATTGCCGTTCATATTAATCGGAAAATGGGAATTCTTTGCAGGAATAGTGACGTTCGATTTGGGATACCATTTCTTTGACTGGATTCAGCACAGCTACATACGCAAAAAATAGTAATTATAAGCTTCCCGGCGTAAATAATACTTATGGATCAGCTCGACTTTTCATTAAAATATCCGTTTACTGCAACTGCAAAGCAGGCGCTTTCAGAAAGCAAACTGGAGCTGAATGAACGGATAGTCGAACTTGCATGCGAACGGATAAAAAACGCAATGCGTGAGAAAAAGGAACGGACAGTCGAACGGATAACTATCCATGAAAGCGGGAAACTTGAGGAGCTGGCGGCATTTGCTGCTTCCAGAATGATACTCGGGCATATGAAAAACAGATTTATCACAAACAAATTTGCAGTAACCGAATCAAAACGTATTTCCGCTATTTTAGAAACAGAAGATGAAAAAACCGTCCTTGAGATAGGAAAGGAACTGGGAATGGGGGAGATTTTTTCCAGCGAGAAATCAGGGAATGGAAGCGAAACTGTTAAAATGAAAATAAGCACTTATCTGAAATTTTCCCCAAGAGCATTGCCGTACAAACTCATAAACAGGCATCTGGAAAACGGATTCGTAACCATAAGCTGGCAGGAAAGCATACGACTTATGGAGGAAGCAATAAGAAAAAGGATGATGGAGATTCCGATTGTAAAACAGCCTCCGGAAATTATAAAAAAAGCAGTACCGCTGCTGATTGCAGAAATGCCAAAGCAGGCATTGCCGGTAACAAGTTTCAAGGAAGGGGACCACCCGCCATGCATAGAAAAACTGCTTGATGCTGCAAGAAAGCACGAAAATCTTAATCACCAGGCAAGATGGTACCTTGCAGTGTACCTGCTTTCCATAGGACTGGATATTGAAAAAATAAACGCAATATATACCAATCTACCGGATTACAATGAAAGAACAACACGATACCAGCTGGAGCATGCAAAAAAAAGGGCATATACTGTACCGTCATGTGCAAGCGTAACTACATATGGATTTTGTGTTGCGGATTGCAGAATAGGCAACCCGATAAACTGGCATAACCGAAGGGATAACAATGCAGGAAAAAGATAGGACGACCGCACTTAAATATTTTGCAGACTATTACCAAACCGCCAGTTTTGATATCCCATATGTAGAAAAAAGGGAATTTGGAATAGGCAACTGGAAAAAAATAGACTCCCGCCACCTGGGGTTTGCGAATGAACCGGATTTCAGGGCGTACCTGGTAAAAAATACCCCGTTTTTTGTCTCGCATTCGACTGCATATTATAAGTACCCGGATGCAACACCAATAGATAAAAAAAACTGGGAAAAGGCAGACCTTGTTTTTGACCTTGATTTTCATTCAGAGGGAAAATATGACGTTTATTCAAAACTGGGACAGGTAAAACATGATGCAATAAGACTTGCGGAGGAATTCCTGATATCTGATTTTGGAATAAGCAAAAAAAATATCCATTATGTATTTTCAGGAAACCGTGGTTATCATATCCACGTTGTTGAGGATGATTTCGCAACAATAGGAAGCGACGAACGAAGGGAAATTGCGGATTACATCATGGGCCGTGGTCTGGACCATATAAAGTTTTTTGATGTAAAGGAATTAAGGCCAAAGGTATTCAAGATAGAAAGCGGTCCAAGGGCGGATGAATCAGGATACAGGGGGAGATTTGCAA
>CAZLMI010000092.1:274-4699 GCA_964560865.1 Microcaldota archaeon | reverse complement strand
GTAACTCTTCACTATCTTCATCAGTTGGTCCTTCTTCAGATGTTGCCCCCCCTTCATCAATTTTTTCGGAATCAGTATCTTCGTCATCTGGTTCTGAAGGTGGGGTGCCGGTTTTGAATTTTGCAAGTATCTTTTTTGTTTTATCCAGATGTTCGTCAGCAGTATTACCGTATTTTTTTTCATTTGTTTTCAGTTCGCTGGTTTTACTGGTTTTTAAATTGTTTTTTGGTATATATGTTTCCGGTTTTTCATCCAGAATTTTCTTTATCTCATTAAGTTTCTTCTTGGTAGTGCGTACTGTATTTCCTGCTCTTCCGGTTTTTTTGGGCGGGATGGTTTTTTTTGTGGTTACTGCTTTTTTTTGGATATTCTTTTTCTGGGTGCCACTGGATTTATTTGAATTTTTTGTTTTTCCTGCTGATTTTTTCAAGTTCCTGGGTTTGGGTGTTTGCCTGTTCTTGGTATTTTCCTTGGGTTTCCCTGATTTTTTCGGTGGCATATTTCATATATTAGCATGCAAACATAAAAAAAGGATTATGGGCGCTTAAAAAAGAGGTCTATTTAAAACTATTCCATCAAATAACACTTTTACTTTACGCGCACCAATAATTCTAAGGTGTTAATAAATAGTTAAAGCGGGGTAGGGGAGTCTGGAGTTCCCGCTGGGCTCATAACCCAGAGGTCGGTGGTTCAAATCCACCCCCCGCTATATTTTCTGTTTTCCTGATTATCTGACAGTTTTCAGTTTTGGGTCCTGGGGTTTTAGTTTTTTATTTTGTACTCAAATTTTTTTGGCAGTTATTATCTGTATGGCATCTTTCTTCCTGTCTGCGGTCGTGCCTCTCCAGGCCTTGCATTCCACGAAATCCCGGCATTGTCCGTAGCGGTAATTGGTTTCAGCCCGCGTATCAATCTAAAACTGGCTGGAATCTCAGGAAATACGGTTTTGCGACCTGCCAGCGCTTCTGCCAGGCATTTCCTCACTTCTCTGATATACTGTTCATTGTCCACTGTTTTGCCGAGTTCCTTTCCCCGTGGGTCAATACCATTTTTCAAAACTCTTACTGCAAATACCAGTTCATGGTGTTTTAGCGTGGTCTTTGCCCTTTCAGGCATGGTATTTTCCTTTCTGCTTAAAAAAACCAGTGCAATGCCCCTGAAGCTATATCCGTAACTTCCTTTACTGATTTCCTTAACACCGTCAATGCCGTGCAGGCATTCCATCAATTGTTTGGTGGTTATCATGGCAGTGCTCGTTAGGAACACTCCACCATTTTCCACTATCGTGGGTTCCACTGCCCTCGGATTTGTGACTGTTATCGGTTCAAAGCTTCTGACAATATTGTCTGGCTCTGCCGCATTTCTCAAGTCCCAGCCAAAGGCTTCCATATGTTCCCTGCTGAAAAAACCTTCTAATTCCGATGGGTGCATAAAATTACCGTATGTGTCAGTGTATGGGAAGCAATAAAGAGCTATCTTCGGCCCATCCTTAACTTTGTCATAGTGGGAAGTATGCTTTCGGTTGGGTTTGTTATTTCCATTACCACTGCAAGTGATGATTATTGTATTCCAATTTTATAACGTATAAAATCAGGTGCGATTGCTTCATGCCAGCAATCCAATTGTAAACGCTCCGACATAGGCCAGTATAATATATCTTACTGTTCTTCCGAGTATGCATGCAACAACGAATTTCCATAATTTCATTCTGATGCTTCCGGCAATTATTCCAGCCAAATCAAAAATGGGATTGGGTATTGCGGAAAGCAGGAATATTCCAAGCATGTCATACCTTACTACAAAATCTTCTATTTTTTTCAGTTCCTTTTTATTATTTCCAATCAATTTTCTTGCGCCATTGCCTGCAACATACCCGGTTATTTCTCCAATTCCAGACCCCAATCCTGCGGCCATGCCAAGCAAATATGGGTTAAGCACCGGGGCAAGGGCAATTACTGCTGCCCATCCCGGGGCTGGGAAAAACAGGCTGGCTGCCGATATTAACGATATTATAAAAACCCCAAGATAACCGTACTCGCTTAGTGTCGATATCCTGTCATTAAAAACAAATATTGCCAGTATTATCAGGACTGCAAAAAAAATTTGTATGATACCATGCATTCGTTTATCCATGTACTTTTTATCAAACAGTTAACATAAAAACATATATTATTCTTATATTTACTGGTACGCATGATGAAGTTTCCGTTAGCAATGCTGTTGCTGCTTTCAGTTTTGTATTCAGCCGATGCATATGAGCCTGATGGCAATTATTCCGCGGCAGGCTGGATTCTTACAAACAATACACTGCAATATCATGAAGTATCATCTGCAGGCGATGCTGATTGGTTGAAATTCAATGCAACCGTTGGTTCCAAATATCTGGTAAAAACAAGTAACCTCACCGGAGGTGCGGATACTACTCTTTATGTTTATTCTACCGATGCAACTACTCTTGCTGGATATAATGATGATACCTCCTGGTCATCAGACCAGACTTCCTCGGTTCTTTTTATTCCAAATTCCAACGGTACTTACTATCTGAAAATTCTGGATTTTAATGGGTCATTTTCAGGCGGTTCTTACCAGATTGGTGTTCTGAAAATCGGCAGTCTTCAATCCTATCTCATATCTCCTGTTGAAAATATGTCTGTAAACCAGGGCGATTCCTTTGATTTTTCAGCGGGTGTCCGTTGTTTGAATGGTCCTTGTTATAATGTCACTGCAATACTTGATCCGATTGAGAATTCTACTGCTGAAAAAAGTGACAAAGAAGTTATCCAGGATTTGAAAAAGAACGGAGTAACCGGGGTCATTGTAAAACTCAAAGACATTTCCTCTTCAAAAAAATCCCAGACTATATCTTCAATCGCATCAAAATCAAGCGGAATACAGTTCAAGAAAACATATTCCAGATATAATGGCTTTTCAGGAACAATCACTGCCAAGGGTCTGGAAGACCTGAAAAACAATCCTTTGGTTGAGCATATTTACTATGACCGGCCGGTGTATGCTTCTCTCGACGACTCGGTTCCTTTGATAAATGCCACTTCGGTCTGGAGCCAGCAGATAAACAATATCAATCTTAACGGCTCAGGCCAGACGGTTTGCATAATCGATACTGGAATCAACTATAATCATTCTTCTTTTGCCGGCGGGGTTTACCTTGGCGGTTACGATTATGTAAACGATGATTCTGATCCCATGGATGACAATGGCCACGGTTCCCATGTTGCAGGAATAATCTCCTCTCAGGATCTTACTTATATGGGTGTTGCGCCCGGAGCAAAAATTGTCGCTATAAAATCACTTAATTCTGCAGGAACCGGTTCTACCAGTGACGTAATCTCGGGTATCGACTGGTGTACGGATAATGCAGCAGCATACAATATCTCCGTAATCAGCATGAGCCTGGGTTCGGGTGTCAGGCACACAATGCCCTGCCCTCTCGATTTGCTCGCTTCTTCAATTTCCAGTGCAACCTATGCGAATATATCCGTGGTTGTTGCGGCTGGTAATGATGGCTGGGGTGCTTCCGGAACTGCCCCAGGTATAGGAACTCCCGCGTGTGTTCCGGGAGTTATTTCTGTAAGTTCTACGACAAAGGGGGATGGATTTTCAGGATATAATCGTGCTTCTTTAGTCAGTATCCTTTCACCCGGAACCTCAATTACTTCGGTTGCTTATGCCGGCGGGCATGTTGCCATGAGCGGAACTTCAATGGCAACCCCCCATATCGCAGGTGTTGTTGCGCTTATCCAGCAGGAATCACGGCTAAAATACAACCGGACGCTGAATGTCTCTGAAATATCAAATAAGCTGCGATACAACGGAGTCAATCTTCTTGATACCGGCGGAACCAATTTAATCTACCCTCGGGTCGATGCATATTCCTCGGTTAATTCAAAGGGCATCATTCCAATGAACTTTGGTCAGCCATTTTATACTACTACACAGAATCCATCATTGCCATTTAATCTTTTGGAAGGGGAAACACAAAATTTCACCTGGTTAGTAAATGCGAACTACTCCAGCGGAACGTACGAGTTTTTCGTTATTTTTGAAGATAATTATACTGGTTACAATCTTACTTCCAGTGTTTATATTGCTATTAACGATACCTCTCCGGGCATTTCCATATTATCCCCGCTTAATAGTTCTTATGCCAACACATCCATACTGGTCAATCTCACAAATTCTTCCGACGCATCTTCACTATGGTTTTTCAACGGAACCGCAAACCAAAGCTACACTGTCCCGGTTTATGTCAATTACACAGAAGGGAACCACACCCTCATTGCATATGCAAATGACAGTTCAGGAAATCTCAACAGTACGAACGTATCATTTTCCATGGATTTTACCTCACCGGAATTTACAAACATATCGAATCAGACTATTGTTTATGTCCATAGTCTTGGTGTC
>CAZLMI010000092.1:0-264 GCA_964560865.1 Microcaldota archaeon | reverse complement strand
TTGGTCAGTAAACGACAGCACCCGTTTTTCAATCAACAGCACAGGGTATCTCTCCAATATTTCCGGTTTGGACATTGGCTTTTATTGGTTAAATATCTCCACAAACGACAGCGTAAATAATTCCGCATCCATAACATTATGGGTGAATGTTACTGCAATTCCAGTCATTAATTCATATTCAATTATTCCGTTCGCAGTGGTTAACGATTCAGCAGTTATTCTATCTGCAAATGTTTCCTATCAGGATTCGGTTTGGGTGAATAT
>CAZLMI010000091.1:2857-4713 GCA_964560865.1 Microcaldota archaeon | reverse complement strand
TTTTTACTGTATACTTTAATATTTCCATAAATATCACTGAAATAAGATAAACACAATCTCTCAAAAAATTTATAAACTGCATCTCCCAAACCTACTTATGCAATCTTTTGTGCGGGCAATGGACAATGCTTGGGAATTTTACAGAAAAAGAATGAACATCATTCTGGTATTTTCTATTCCGTTTATTCTGTCTATTTTGCTTTTATTTTTGGTTTCCGCACCCACATATATCTCTTTAGGTGGCGTATTTATACGAACCGGCAGTCTTCCGGAACTTAATCTTTTTTCAATCGTATTCACTATTGTTGCATATGTCCTTTCACTATTCATAATTGCAGATGTATTGACAAATCTTAATCTTGTGATAAAAACAAGACGAACATTATCAAAGCTCAAGACTGAAGTAATCAATGCGCTGGGTACATATGCAATGAGGATTTTCTACGTTTATTCTATCACCCTTCTGATTCTTTTTGCATTGCAATTACTGCTTTATGAACTGCCTTTTCAGTCAATTATTTACCCGTTGCTCGTGCTTGGCCTGTCGGTATTTTTATTTTTCGTACCTCCCGCAGTGGTTATCGATAATCACAGTACGCCTACTGCCATTCTCCAGTCAATATCGATGGCTTTGCGAAAACCTCACCATATCCTCGGTTGGACAATTCTTGCATTTGTTCTTTTATCTGTTCTAAAAATTATTGCGGATTTCATACTTCCCCATCCGTTTTCTGCATATCTTGTCCTTATTGTGAATTTTCTCTTTTTGTTGCCTTATCTGATAATTCTCCAGACCCAGCTTTACATGGAGAAATATCCGCTTGCAAGGTAACCAATATATATTCTTTTATTTAATCTTTCTCTATGTCAGCAAAGACAGAAAGCAGAAAAAAGGATCACGTGGAAATAGTGCTAAAAGAAAATGTGCAATATTCAAAGACAACTCTCCTGGAACATTGGGAATTTATGCATAATGCCATTCCTGAATGCGATTTTGAAAAAATAGATTCCTCCGTTAAATTTCTTGGTAAATCTGTTTTGGCACCGATTATTATTGAAGCCATGACTGGCGGGTACAAGGATGCCGCGCAGATAAACAAACAACTTGCTGCTGCAGCTGAAAAACATAAAATAGCATTTGCTTTGGGTTCTCAAAGGGCAATGCTGGAAAGTGCCGATTTGAAAAAAACATACGATGTACGCGATGTTGCCCCGTCCATCCCATTGGTTGGAAATGTAGGTGCATTTCAGCTTAAAAAATATCCAATTGAAAAAATTCTTTCGCTTGTTTCATTGGTCGAACTTGATGCTTTGGCCGTGCATTTCAATCCTTTGCAGGAAGTACTCCAGCCTGAAGGGGATAAAGATTGGTTCGGGGTGTTTCCTGCGCTATCCAAACTTTGTGAAAAATCACCGGTTCCAATAATCGCAAAGGAAACTGGTGCAGGCTTTAGTCAGGATGTTGCATTGAAGTTGAAGCAGGCTGGTGTGGCAATGCTCGATGTTGCGTCCTGGAGTAAAGTCGAATATTTTCGTAAGGGCAATATTGCTGGTTTTGAAGAATGGGGAATTCCGACTGTTGAATCGATTATTCAATGCAGGGGTGTTTTGCCGCTTATTGCATCCGGGGGCATCCGAAGTGGCATTGATGCTGCCAAATGTATTGCACTGGGTGCAACTCTTTCTGGTGCTGCATATCCGTTTTTGGTTGCGTTGAATAAGAAATCTTTGGACAAAGAGATCGCTCTTTGGAAACAACAGTTCAAGGTGTGCTGTTTTCTGACCGGCAGCAGCAATATCGAAGAACTCAAGAAAGCGAAATTAGTTTACAGATGATCGTTTTTTATAATGGCGGC
>CAZLMI010000091.1:0-2847 GCA_964560865.1 Microcaldota archaeon | reverse complement strand
GACATCCGTTTAAATACATTGCTAATCACTCTTCTCGTTATCTATTGGTAGTTTATACTATGCCACTACATGTGTTAACAAGTGTTAAAACATAGCTTTAAAAGCAGAAATGAGGTAAAATAACTATGACTAGGCTCGCTTGTCCACCTGATAATATTCGTTCTGTTCATTCAAGTGTAGCATTAGCTAGGGCATTTCACGCTCAAAGAGGGACGTTGCCATTGTATGAACATGGGCATTCGGTCTTGGGAACTACCCTTAAAAGTGGGATAGTTGAATCCAAGGTTATTTCTGATCCAAAACAACCTTTAGAAAGAAGATGTGCAAATAGTGCCTTAGCCGAGCTTTCATTATGGCATATGATTGATCATGACAAACTTCAAAATTATGGCGGAACACTTCCAAAAGTTCTTACTACTCCAGATGTTCGTGAAGAACTAACTCGATTTTCCAGAATGTCAAAAGCAATAAAAACAGGAGATACTGGGGCATTCAAAAAAGAACTTGACAATGGAAATGCACATCTTGCTCTTTTGGTGATGCTTGCAGATTATGCTCAGGTTAGTACTAACTATGACATACGTTTGAATGAAATGCTGGGTATGTCAGATCCGTTATTTAGAACCTACGCTGACAGAAAAGAATTGCTTGGGTGTCTTACTCACGGAGCAGAATTGGCAGAAGATAAACTTGCACCGTTGGCAGAATTATTCGGATATCCTGGAATTGCCGGGGATATAATCCAACACGCTTATGAAATAAGACATCCAGAAACACATAGTCATATAATTGGTTTATTCACTGATTCACAAATCTGTGAAATGATCTGTGCCACACAGAAAATCGTACGTAAAATTAGAAGAAGACTTGTGGATACTCTTCGGGCCAATGGTTTCGAAGCAACTGTTGAAATGCGACCCATAAAACACCCTGGAAAAGTCATGCGTAAAATCCATCGGTTTGTATTAAATTCAATGAATCGAGATGCAAGATTGGATTATTTGGATGGTAAAACTTCCGGATTAGACGGATATCTCCAGATTCTAAAAAGTTTTGATTTAAGAAATGTCAATGATCCAATTGCACTTAAAGTAATACTTCACAGCTTACATGGACAACCTGTAGATGAAATGGACTCTGTATCAGATAATTTTGGTGGTGGTGAAGTGGTTTCTTTAATGAAACAGGTGATAGATGTGGCCGTATCTCATGTTCGAACTGTGTTGACAACATTTAATGCGGTTCTAAGAATCGAATCCAGGTATGATCAAGTTTATTATATGGATTATACTCATTATTCTAAAGATAATGGTTATGATGCTCATCATTTTGATAGTAGACCAGCAATGCCTGATGCGACAATTCTTCCATTCGAAGTTCAAGTAAAAACACAAGGACAGGATTATGTGGCTAGTCATGGTGGTGCAGCTCATTATCTTTATCTAGGTGGGGACTCAACGTTTGTAGTAAATATGCGGGCTCGGTACCTTGAGACGGTTCACGGTCTCACAAATGGGAACGGTACAAAGTACTAACTTCTGTCAAATCCGCTAACCTCCTTTACTATATTGAGCACCATGCTCGTATTTGTTTTCTCTACTTTTGGCAGATTAAGAATCTTTTTTACAAGTGATGAAAGTTCCTGTCTGCTTTTGCATTTTAAAATCGCCATGGAATCGTATTGCCCGGTTATATCATAAACCGCCGTCACTCCGGGCAGTTTTGCAATCTTTTTCTGGACATCCAGCAACGCTGCACCATGCGACATGCTTATCTGGACAACTGCGACAAATTCATAACCCAGTTTTTCCCAGTTTGCGGTTACAGAATAGCCATCAATTACCCCCTCGTTTTCAAGCCATTTCATTCTTTCCATTACTGCTGCGGGGCTCATTCCCAGTGCGGAAGCAAGTTCCCGATACGAGCGCCTGCAATTTTCAGTCAATTCGGCAATTATTCTCCTGTCTGTTTCGTCGGGTTGTAAACGTTTTGTTTTCATACGATTTCACCACATAAATTAAACATTTGAGTTATTATTTAATAAATATGACCTATTTTTGTTTGGTTAATGAATCATAATATTAATATATGAAAAAGCAATAAGCTATTTATCTATCTTATTGGTGAGTTTTATGGAAAGAAACCAGCTTTTTGAACAGATTGAAAAAGACAATGTCAAATTCGTGAATCTGCAGTTTACCGACATTTTAGGTACGGTAAAAAATATCACCATCCCTGTAAAACACCTTGAAAATTCAATTGAGCACGGTACCTGGTTTGATGGTTCCAGCATAGAAGGATTCGTTCGTATTCATGAGTCAGACATGTATCTGAAGCCCGATCTTGATACTTATGCGGTTATCCCGTGGCTTAATTCTTCGGATGGAAACACCTCCCGGATTATATGCGACATCTACAGACCTGATGGAACGCCGTTTGAAGGCGATCCGAGATATATTCTCAAATCCGTAGTAGAAGAAGCCAGAAAAATGGGTTTTGAATATTATACTGGTCCTGAATTCGAATTTTTCCTGTTTCGGAAGGAAAATGGTTCATTAAAACCGTTGCCCCACGATTCCGGAAGCTATTTTGATTTGACCACAGACCAGGCATACGATATACGAAGAGAAATGAATGTTGCATTACAGGCATTTAATATGGACGTTGAAGCATCACATCATGAAGTTGCAATCGGTCAGCACGAAATCGATTTTAAATACGGAAAAGCGGTGCAGACTGCGGATTCAGGAACTACGCTTCGGTTTGTTTTAAAGGCAATTGCCCAAAGGCACGGTTTGCATGCGACCTTTATGCACCACAAGCGCGCCATCATGCACGGGAGAGGTG
>CAZLMI010000090.1:0-4722 GCA_964560865.1 Microcaldota archaeon | reverse complement strand
CTTTTGAAAGCAGCAACCACAGTTGCAGCAGCACCAGTTGCAGCACCGGCAGCAGGAGGCGCAGCAAAGAAGGAAGAAAAGCCAGCTGAAGACGAAGGAAAGAAGGAAGAACAGGCAGCTGAAGGTTTGGCAAGTCTGTTTGGCTAGATTTTCTTTTCTTATTTTTTATTTTATTTTTCTATTTGTTAATTGAGTTTTGTCCAATAGTTAAAAATCCTATTTTTCTCCAAACACAGAAACGAAACGACCAACATCCAATTGTTTGATTACCTCGTCGGGAGTAAATATCCTTCCATTCATACAAACATAGATACCGTAATCCAGATAAGCCATACTCGCAATTGCAAAACCAAGATTGAACGGCCCGTCACTCATGGTAAAACCGTCAATAGGAATCATTGAACCGGTTAAGATGATTGTTTTATTATGATCATCGGGAAGATTTACTGAGAGATACCTTGCAGTATCCGGCATAGTATATGTACCGTGTGTAACCATTATTTTTGCAAATTTGCTTTCAGTAATTGCCTGTAAAAGTTTCCTGCGATCCGCATCAGTTAAATGTCTGCTGTCTTTCATGCAAATTTGTGTAATAGTAAAATCAAAATAAGGTTTAACATTACGAAGATAATCCCGGAGTATGGATTTTTTTCTTGGAACCACAGTATCAACTTCTGCTTTAAATATCGAATCTATCGTCCCGCCAGTAACAAGAATATGGATATGTTCATGCATTGGAAGTGGTAAACCTGATGGAGAACCATTCTGAGGTTTTCTTGGATTCGAATCGGGTTTTTGCTGTCTTCTACGTGTGCACATGTTTTAAGTTATGTTTAAAAATGAATTTAAATGCTTCTGTTTGGAGAATTTGACGGAGTTTTTCTGAAAACACATGCATAATCCCGAATTGTTTTGTATCGTTCTATTACCCTATCCAATTCTTCTGGAGAGAATGTCAGCATGTTCCCATCTGGATTCCCAACCAAATACGGGCATCTGTAAATATCCCCGTTTGCTGCGATTGTAATCGAAGAACCCGCACCCATCTGGCAAACTCCGTCAATGACAGTACTGTGTGCAGTGTTGTTTGTGCTATGCCGCACGGTCAAATCCGCCAAAGCAACCCTTATTTCCAGCGGGTATTTGTCCGGAAAAAAATCCATGTTGCACACAAGAACAAAACCTCTGGCTTCAATCGCAGTTTTCAAAGCGACAAGTTTTGATGGATCGTGCAGGTCTTTCTCAGAAACAACATAATTGAATGCAAGCCGGACGATGTTTTCTTCTGATGGAGAGGAATAAACATTCAGCAGATAGTGGATTCCCCTGCCAGCTGATAAATAAGATTCTGGTCTTTCAATAAAACCAGCATCTACAAACAAATTACCGAATAAGCTAAGCATGATGTTTGCTCCATGTTGGAATAAGTAATGTGCAAGTTCATTAGTGATATTATCACCTGAAGTAAATATCAAGGACTGGATTCCTAGTTTAGACGCATATGCTATTTTTTGCCGTGTTTGTCCTGCAACCATTGGATGAAAGGGGTCACCCCTGCCATTAATAGTAATGAATTTTGTGCCATACCGCACAGCAAATAAGTCAATATACCGGAGAATGTATGTGATTGGAAGTGCTTCCCTTCGTTCCATTGTAAGCAAAGCCATATTAGGACGCATAATGCATCCACTGCAGGATTTACTGCAATGAAAAGATTCTGGCAGATTTAGTATTGCAACAGAATCATCCAACAGATTCCCAAACTTACCTTTGGTCTGAGTTCTTTTCATTTGTTCGAGCTTTCGGGTAATTTCAAATTTCCTCGCCATATTTCCACAATATATAACCGTTAAAACTCATATATAAAATGAAATACATTAAAAAGTTTACAAAACCGCTAAATTTATATATTTTAGCTGAAAAGTATAATATATGCCCAGTGAACTAGATTTGAAAGACAGGAAAATACTCTATGAATTAGATATAAACTCAAGGCAATCAAATTCAGAAATTGCAAAAAAAACAGGGCTTTCAAAACAGGTGGTTGGTTTAAGAATAAAAAAATTATTTGAAACGGGAGTCGTATCCTCATTTTATACTGTTATAGATATTTCAAAACTTGGATTTACAATCCATAAAAATTTTCTCAGGTTGCAGAACCTAGATAAGGAAAGGGAAATTGAATTAATAGAATATTTGAAAAACAACCCGGATGTAGTGTGGATTGCGAGCTGCGATGGAAAATATGAGCTGGCATTCGGAACCTGGGCAAAGGATATGGAGTATCTTGACAGGACTATCCGTGAAATGAATAAAAAATTCGGAGAGAACATAGCTGAAAAACAGATTGCAACAATCATACGTGGTGAATATTTTATCCGAGATTATCTGGCTGGAGAAAACAAAGGAAGCAATTTCCGCAAATCATTTTTTGGAGCCGTACCAGCACCTGCAAAAATGGACAGGACAAACTGGAAAATCCTAAATGCAATTTCAAATAACGCAAGGCTGGGCACTGTTGAAATTGGAAAGAAAGTCAAGATAAGCGCAGATGCTATTGCAGACAGAATAAAGAAGATGGAAAAGGCAGGAGTAATCAGGCATTACAATTTTGTACCGAATGAAGCAGTTTATCCTTTCTTGCACTATAAAATCCTTATTGGTTTCAGAAACAGTTCAGAACAAAGAGAAAAAAGTCTTGTTGAATATTGCAGGATAAATCCGCGCATAGTATATGCTGTCAAATCACTCGGCCCGTGGGAATTTGAAATGGACTTAGAAGTTAATGATGTAGAACAGTTTAGAGAAATAATGAGAGACATAAAAAACGAATTCTCGGACATTATAAAGGAGTATTCCGCTTTGCATGTTTACCGGGTGCATAAATACGACTTCTGCCCCAGTATTGGAATTTAATAAAAAATCCAATGCAGACAAAGTTTTGCAGATTCGCCCCAGACATATAGAATAGTTATTTAAACAATCAACAGGAATTCAGATAATGCCGAAACATGCAAAGGACCACATCACGGACAAAGTACCCATTCTGAAAAAAGACATTAAGGTGGAAAGTGCACTGCATTCAATAAGGCTAAATGCATCAAAATATGAAACGATAAACTATGCGTATGTGGTTGATGAACAAAACCGTCTAATAGGAGTGCTTTCGATAAAAGAATTGTTCGCAAGCAAAAAGGACAGATTGATACATGATATAATGACGCGGGAGATCGTAAAGGCATATCCCAATGAAACACAGGAAAGGGTGGTGCTAAGATCCCTTAAGTACAATATAAAGGCGGTTCCGGTTGTGGACAAAAGCGAACGATTTCTGGGTGTTGTTCCATCCGACAGGCTAATCAGCATACTACACGAAGAAGCAACGGATAATTTGATGAAAATCGCGGGAATTCACCATCACAAAAAAATAAGTGACGGCACAATGAGTATAGTAACGGCACGCATACCATGGATTCTGTTCGGGCTTATCGGCGGAGTATTGTCCGCACTGATTATAGATGCGTTTTCGGGCATTCTGGAAACACTCTTGGTATTCGTATTCTACATACCCGTAATCATGAATATCAGCGGAAGTATCGGCAATCAGGCTGGGATAATATACATAAAAAACAGGACCCTTGGAATGATTGGCAACTGGATGACATATTTTATCAGCGATTTAAAAGTAGGTGGAGCGATTGCACTTGTTTCCGGAATTGTAATGACTGTTGTTGAAACAGTATGGCATGGAAACCCGGCAATAGGATTCGTGATTGGATGCGCAATGTTTATCACCACCGCAACAGGTTTGATGATTGGTTTAATAATTCCGATACTACTGGAAAGAATAGGGAACGACCCTGCGATTGGCGCAGGACCGGTAGTTACGGCATTTGTTGATATGTCGTCTCTGTTAATATATTTTGGCGTGGTTTACGTGCTGATAGGGTAACACAAAACTATTTATTCCTGCTTTCTGATGAAGATACATGCACAAAGATACACAACAGGTAATAAGAGATATAAAATCCCTGAAAATACAGGGTGCAAGAAATGTTGCCACGGCATCCATAACTGCGCTTATTGGTGAACTAAAAAATTCAAAAGCAAAAACAACTGCAAAACTTATTTCAGAAATTTCAGCTGCAGGAAAGGCATTGTGCACCTCAAGACCAACCGAACCGATGATGAGAAATAGTTTTGATGAGCTGATGAACGTTGCAAACCGACTAAAGGCGGGCAAAACCGAAGTAGAAAAAATGAAAGCCCTGCTTATTGCTTATGAAAAAAACATGCTCGAAAGAATCAAAAAAGACAAGGAAAACCTTACAGAATATGGAGCGGAATTGATACCCCGGAACGCAGTAATAATGACCCATTGCCATTCTTCAACAGTTACGGGTATTCTGAAAAAAGCCAAGAAAATGGGTAAAAAATTCGAAGTAATTGCGTGTGAAACAAGGCCAAGATGGCAGGGAAGAATTACTGCAAAGGAACTTGCAGATGCGGGAATAAAAGTTTCTCTGATTGTTGACGGCGGGGCAAACATGTTCATGAAAAAAGCGGACATGGTTTTGGTGGGTGCGGATTCCGTTACAAGCAGAGGAGACCTTATTAATAAAGTCGGGACTTCAATGCTCGCGCACATTGCAAAGATGCACGATGTTTCGGTTTATTCCGCTGCTGAATTATACAAATACAGTCCCGAAACGAAACTAGGGA
>CAZLMI010000089.1:0-4734 GCA_964560865.1 Microcaldota archaeon | reverse complement strand
ACCGAAGGTGCAGCAGGCCTGTTTTACGGGAATCCCGGACAGGTCTGGACTCAGTTTTTATCCATCATCGGCACCATTGCCTTCAGCGCAACCGGAACTCTTATCCTGGTCTTTGTTACCAAATTCATCACAGGCGGCATCCGCGTCGAAAAAGACGATGAACTGGCCGGGCTTGACAATGCCCTCCACGGTGAACGCGCCTTTGAGATAGAATAAAAAATCCGAAACAAGGAGTTTTTCCCGATTGATTTTCCCGGTAATATTTTCTATAGATATCCGGGAAATATCAATTTCAGGAGATCTTAGGAGAAAAGCATGAAACAATATCCTGTCGCTATAATCACCGGGGCCAGTCGAGGTATTGGCAAATCTTGTGCACTTGGTTTGACACAAGCCGGATATCAAACCGTGTTAATCTCAAGGACAGAATCAACATTACAAACTGTAGTTAATGAGATAAACAAAAATAGTATTAAAGATGTTACGATTGAACCCCTTGTTTACCCAATGGATGTAACAGACAAGGAGAAAATTCGACAATTAATAGATGAAATTCAAAATCAATTTGGGAGAATTGATCTGCTGATTAATTGTGCAGGGTTCTTAAAACCGGGAACATTGAACATTTCAGATTATGATTTTGAAAATATGATCAAGACCAATTTGGTATCGCCATTTTACTTAATGAAAGAAGTTGTTCCACTGATGAAAAAAGCCGGAAAAGGACACATTTTTAATATTGTTTCTAGAGCTGGAAAAATTGGCTTCGAGGGTGAGGGTGCGTATGTTGCAACAAAGTTCGGTTTATTAGGATTCAGCGAGTCGTTGTACCGTGAACTTTCGAAAGAAGGAATTTCAGTAACTGCAATTTGCCCTGGTTGGGTAAATACAGATCTATCAAAACAAGCGAAAGCGCCTTTGCTTGATGAAGAAATGATTCAACCCGAGGATATTATGAAAACAATTGCATGGGTTCTTGAATTAGCACCGAATACTTGTGTTAGAGAAATAACATTAGAATGTTTTAAAAGCATTGCTTAAGCTATTCCATTTATCCATTAAATAGTTAAAATACTTCTAACCCGGCAATGCAGCGAGCCGCAGAATTTTTCTTACCTTGACTTCTTCCTTCTCCATAGGATAAAAACTTTATTCATGGGAACCCTGCCCGGCATTAATCTTTTTTTCGCCTTATCAGGAGGAATAGCCCTGATAATAAATGGCAGGGTTATAAGATTTCTGATGCCCATGAGAAGTCAATCTTAAAATGGATATCTGAGTATAATTCCCCTATAATATATAAAACAAAAAGAAAACTGAATGATCGAAAAAAATTTTGACATATCCTTTATTGCAGACCTTGCACTCCGTGAAAAGCAGATTCAACAGAGCTACCGTCCGATTATTGCAGTGCATAAATGGTTTGCCAGACGACCGGGAACCCTGTTTCGAGGTTTGCTTTTGTCTGAATTTTCTAAAAAATCGCTTAAGGAGGCTTTCTATGAGGGAAATAATCTTTCAGGCCGACACATTGCAGATCCGTTTATGGGTGGTGGGACACCATTACTGGAGGCAAACCGTGTGGGATGCAATATTACCGGATTTGATATCAACCCCATGTCTTATTGGATAGTCAAACAAGAAATTGAACATCTTGACCTCGATCTGTATTCGGAGACGGCACAGTCGTTGCGCTCTTCCCTTGAAAAGGAAATCGGGCATTTTTATCGAACAGATTGCACATTTTGCGGGTCACCCAAAGCCCATATAAAATACTTTCTTTGGGTCAAGGTAAAGCCCTGCAACAAATGCGGGAAAGAAATCGACCTCTTCCCCGGATACCTCATATCTGCTGATTCCCGCCATCCGAAAAACGTTTTTGTGTGTCCAAGCTGCGGAGAGCTTTCTGAAACCGATGACCATAAAAATCCCGGCCTATGCATCCACTGCAATCTTGAACTGACCGTTGACGGCCCTGCAAAACGCAGCCGTTGCCGCTGTCCTGAATGTGGTACTGACAACCATTTCCCGGATAAAGAGCTGGGTGTCCCCGCACACCGCCTTTTCGCAATGGAATACTACTGCACCAAATGCAAACCTTCTCATTTCGGCAGATTTTTCAAAAAGCCGGATGATAAGGATATTTTAAAATTTGAAGAGTCTTCAAAATATTGGGCCAAAATGGTTCCAAAATATGTTCCTGATGCAAAGATTCCAAGCGGTGATGAGACGAACCGGTTACATCGATGGGGATATAGCCGTTACCGTGAAATGTTCAACGCCCGACAGCTTCTGGGATTGGAACTTTCTGCCCGAATGATTGCGGATATTCCGAATGATAGGGTCCGCAATGCCCTTGCAACAAATTTTTCCGACTTGCTGCGGTATCAAAACATGCTCGCCCGCTATGATACAAAGGCTCTAAAATCACTTGATATTTTCTCAATTCACGGATTTCCGGTCGGTTTGGTTCAATGCGAATCAAATTTCCTGGGGATCATGGATTCAGGCCGGGCTATGTGTGTCGGTAGCGGCGGGTGGGCCAATATTATTGAAAAGTTCAAGAAGGCCAAATCATATTGTTATTTACCCTTTGAAGTAAAACACCAAGGACGAAAAAAAACCATAATCCCTATTCCCGGCGAATGGATCGGGGACCAATTAAACGGTAGAGATTCCAAACTTGATAGAGTCGTTGATATCTCGTGTCAGGACGCCGCATCTTCCGAACTCCCAGACGCCTCACTGGATGCTGTCTTTACTGACCCGCCCTATTTTGCCAATGTCCAATATGCTGAACTCATGGATTTTTGCTATGTCTGGTTGAAAAAATTGGTTGGCCAAACCTCCAATGCCTTCCAAGCGGATTCAACACGCACCCCGGATGAATTGACCGGCAATGCGGATATGGGACGAGGACTGAATCATTTTACGGAAGGGATTTCCGCCATATATCAAAAAATGTCAATGGCACTAAAACCCGGCTCTCCCATGGCCTTCACTTATCATCACAACACTATAGAAGCCTATTACCCGATAGCAGTGGGTATCCTTGACGCTGGATTAACCTGTTCGGCATCGCTTCCTTGCCCTGGTGAAATGGGGGCATCCATTCATATCAATGGGACTGGGTCATCCATAATCGATACTGTTTTTGTTTGTAGGACAACAGGGGTCATGCAACGAAGATGGATAGCGAATACCCCACAAGAACTTGCCTGCATTGTGGAAAATGATCTACACTATCTTCGCTCAGGAAACGTTAATCCTACTCGTGGTGATATCCGATGTGTTATCTATGGGCATTTAATCCGGCTGGCGATATGGTTTTTGCGGCTGAGTTGGAACAAAAACAAACCGACATCCTCACGCATAACCGAAATAGCCGATTGGATCAAACACTTTGGCGGATGGACCGTTATCGAAAAATATATGACCTCTGATAAAAAAGAAGAGACAAACGATATGCCATCACTATCCGTGCATGAAAATGATGCAAAATATGGAGACGATTATGCCGACATTCCCTTTTGAAGCAAGTCTGGATGAAATTCTCAGAAATCCGGAAACCTATATCGATTCTGTTTTTTCATGTCTGGAATCGGAATTCCTTATCATGCCGAAAGGGGCAGGATTTGTGGAATATCCTGTTTTCGAGCGAGGTTATGAAGCATTAAAAACGGCTACCGAGGGATTTACTAAACTCGACCCGGATCAAATATACTCTTTGACGGTTTCCGAACCGATTTCAATCGTGGTCCTGCGATCTATGCTTGGATTCACACCTCCGGAATGGGGTTATGTCACTGAGCAAAAAACTGGAATCCCAATTACACAAGGCTTTATACGTTCTCTGGATCGAAAAGTGAGAATGGCTCCTGAAACAAAACTCAATACCAATGGTGTCGTTAAGGAAAGACTCAAAGCTATCATCAAAACCGCGTGCCAATTGCTTTCAGATGGTGTCCCGGAAGTGGATATCAGCCAATTGCACCGTTTAAACAAGGCTGATACAAAACAAGGGTTAGACAGTATTATAAACCTTTCCAGGATCGGCGTTCCTTATGCAATGCTGTTATATGAAAGATTTCTTGGACGACCTTTTGCGGGACACCGGGATTCGGTGAGCGAAATTATAGGGGATAGTCTGGAGTCAGCGATTGAGGATGTTCTCAGCCAATCCGCCATCAGTTTCCGAAAGACCAAAAGAGCGGAAAGAATCGAGGGTTTCGACCAAACACCGGATTTCATCATACCCAGTGAATTCAATCCGCAAATTATTATAGAAGCAAAAATTACCGAGGATGACGGCACTGCTCGTGATAAGGCCACCCGCATTCAGCATCTTGGAGAATTGAGCCTTGCCGGGCGCACCATAAATAATCCGAAATATGAGGTAATAGCATGTATCGGTGGACGAGGGTTCGGGGTCCGTAGAGAGGATATGAAAAAAATGATCATTGCTACAAGAGGAAAAGTATTTACAGCCAAGACCTTAAATCAGCTTGTTGAGTTCACCCGCTTGAGAGAATTTAAGGCAAAACAGTAAAAAAAGAAAAGGATATCGAAATGAAAAAAAAGTCTGTAAATTTTCTTCGGGGGGTTCCTGCCCGGGAAGCTTTGGAAACAATCATACCCGCGGTCTCAAAAGGATATGAAGCCGCTGTGCTCAAATACGGGGCAGACGTGCTTCAATATGGGCATTTCACCGGGTTTAAACCTTTGCGGGAGATC
>CAZLMI010000088.1:0-4746 GCA_964560865.1 Microcaldota archaeon | reverse complement strand
AAGCACGGAAAATCTGGAATGCAATTGCCCATTAGAAGCTTGAAATGGCAAAGAAATTTCCCACACACGGAGATGATAATTAACTAGCCACATCCTGGCTTCGCTTTACCAATTCCTGCAAAATTTGGAGGGTTCGATCAATAAGGAACGGAATATCGTGCGCAATTGAAAGAATTTTGCCTGCATTTAATTTATCTTTCGGCAAACTATGCTTATCTTTAAGGACAAGAAGTGCTGCAACAACATGCCTTTCGGCATCATTGCAAGCAAGAAGTTCGAGTGAAGCAAGATCCCGATAATGCTTATTCAAAGTTC
This sequence comes from Microcaldota archaeon, assembly GCA_964560865.1. GTDB lineage: Archaea > Micrarchaeota > Micrarchaeia > Anstonellales > Bilamarchaeaceae > CAZLMI01. The sequence continues at coordinate 4,431 of CAZLMI010000088.1, read as the reverse complement.
TTGTGTAGTGTAAAAGACCGCTGAACTGTTCTACCGGAGTACCAAAAGACCATGAGTTACCCTGTGAAACGTTAGTCTTATTCTGGCAAGCATCAAGTCCGCCCGCACTTTGTTGAATGGATTCCGCAAGAGGTGGACGATTACTCAACACCCTCTGAATTGGCGGTTCTTCAGGATCAACAATCACGCCCATTCGTTTTGCAACCAGAATTGTAGTTTCTGCAGCCCGTTTTTCACTGGGTATATTCACAGCCGGATCTGCAATCATGCCCTTTGCAACTGCAATAATCACTAGCGGGTTACCCATATTAGAATCGACTGCGCGCGCAAAAACCCTGCGTTGAAATTCCGGAGTAGTCACATATCTCATGAGTTTCCGGAAAATATCGCGTTGATTACCCATCTCCCTGTTCATGATTAATCTATTTGTCTGGTAAAATTAAAAAATAGAACCCAGATGAAAACCAATATAAACCCCATCTACATCTATTATTCCATGGCAATCGGGCTTGAGACAACCGCATCAAACATTGCAACTTTTCTGACAAATATCGCTCCGGTAATTTCAATAATCCTCATCGTACTGGGCGGAATCGTGTATGGACTCGCACAAACACAGCCGCCGGAAGCAAGAGGCAAATGGCAGACAACTGCAATGGGAATGGTTATCGGCGGTGTGATAGTCGCTGCAATTGCAGGTGCCGCAATGCTCATACAACAAACATCTTCAACACTGCTCACGTGATGACATGAACAAAAAATTTGTTTTGGTACTGGCAGCGTACGCACTACTGGCGATACTGTTTTATTACACTCAGACTTCCAATGTAATTACTGGGATATACAGGGGTGCGGGAATATCCGGCATGACCTTTCTGGCAGTTTCGCTTTTGATAACCCCACTGGCAATATTCTTCAAACCGCTTGCAAAGCACGTGATGCTCAGGATTGAAAGCGGAGTATTTGGATTCCTGCTGATAGTAGTGCATGCAATAGTACTTTTCGTTTATACGTTCAAATTCGATATAACGTTGCATTTTACTATGCCGGTTTTACTTGCAGCAACAATCGCATTGACAATATATGCAGTTATGACTGCGACGGGTGGGGCAGAAAACATGAAAAAACTGGGTTTCAAAACCTGGAAATTGGTCCATAGATTCGGCTATCTGGCATTTTTACTCGCAGTATATCATTTTTGGAGCAAATACCCGGCGGCAATAACCGAACCGTTTGGCATAATCATGCTCGGAGTAGTGGCATTTACGATAATCGGTCAGGTTGCCGGTGCAATTAAAAAAATAACAACCAAAACAGGAGCAGTCTAGATGCTGAAAATACTCGAGGACATAAAGCTAATCCTGATAGTTGCACTTGTACTGGCAGCAGCATTGCCAGGACCCGCAGGGTTGATGGGGGAATTGTTGATTCCTGCAATAATGCTGACAGTGTTTTTTTCCATGATAAACATGGATTTCTTCGTACCGACAACAGAAGAAATAAAAAAGGCGGCATATCTGCTTGGAATAGGCTACATTATACTCACCGGAGTCCTGATTCTGGTTGCGCAATTTATACCAAACACAGATTTCAAAAACGGATTGATATTGTATGCGGCATTTCCACCGGCTGTAATGATAGTTGGGTTCAGTGCGATATGGGGGGGAAGTGCCAGGCATGCTTTATTGGGGGAACTTTTTTCATACATTATTGGAATTATAATCACCCCATTGATTTCACTTACATTCATAGGAAATACTATTGAAACTGGCAAACTGATCGAAATTATGATTTATGTTTTTATAATTCCGCTGCTGGCAGTTCTGGTAATCCGAAAGATTTCAAAATGGGAATTTAAAGAAGTAAAACCAACCATAAATGTTCTAAATGGACTGGTGTTTTATATATTGATAGGACAATCGATCGACGTACTGGTAATGCACTTTGAAGAGTTCGTGGTTTCTCTGGCATTGATTTTTCTGGTTTCAGTTGCACTTATGTATGTCATAAGCAGATTAAGCAATAGAAACGTGGATATGGTGCTCTTTGAATCCGGCTGCAACGCTATTCCTAACTGTACGCATAGTACTGGATGTTTTCCTGATAATACTAATTGAACACCAGGTTGTACCCAAGTATGGCAAAAAATAGGTTTATTGCCCGGATGACTTAGTCTTTTTTTCATCCAAACTAATTCAATAACATCTTTTAGATACGATTTCCAAACACCTTCGGACCAATAGACTTAATTGATCATTAAGAACAATTTCCATCCTCATTATTTTCGGATCATTCTGATCAACGGAATATCCGACATGGACAATATCATCAGCGGATAGTCCTGATAAATGACTTAATTGCATTTCAATATCTTCAGCAGCATCTCTTGAGATTGCGCGTCGAAACATAAGCGTACGGCATAAACCAGATACATTGCTTTCAGATTCATCTCTTGCTTCTACAACGGGTATCCGTTTGACAAAAATACGCAAATCAGGAAATTGGTCAAGTAGGTCAACTGCATGGCTATATTCATCAGGAAAGAAAACTCTCCTTCCTAAGCCAACCACCTTTGCCCGCCTTAAAGATTCGTCTTTATGTTCTGATACTGAATATAAAACAGTTACCCCGCAATATTTTTTTGCGTTTAATGTATATGCAGAATCAAATTCTTCTCCTTTTGCTTCTGGCCGTATGCGCAGGTATTCTAAAATTCTTCCTTTGAAAGATTGGCTTCTGGAGTGTGAGAAATGATGCCCTCCAATGTGGGAATATCGCATATATTTTATTTTGTTGCTTCTCTTTTTAAAGTTATAGTTTATGCTTTTTGTTGTTTGATACCTTGCCAAAATACAATTAAAAAGAGTTTTCAGGTTGGAAAATAACTCCACGAACAGATAAACCAACAGGCACCGCATATTCCTGGAAAAGAGTGTCAAAACCAAAGAAATGTTCGGAATCCAATAATCCACACCTTAAAGCACGCTGTGCATACGCATCCAATAAAAGCCCGTCATCATCAGAAGGCAAAGGAGCAGCAAGAGGTACTTCTTTTTTTCCAGTCCGAACACCATCAAGAACGCGCTTAACTTGATCTACAAGTTGAACACGCGGAGTTGACAAATCAGAAGATACAGAATAAACAGACTGGGCAAACAATTCTGTATCTACTGGAACAGCAGCCACACCATCAACAGAAATAAATGGTGAGGTTGGGCCTATTGCACGCACTCGTGAATAATACTCCGGAGGCGCAAATAAAGGTGCCCAGTAAGGTTTCTGGTTGCTAAAGGATAGGGATAGTAACCAGCGATCTGGCAGCATCAATTCCGCAAGCAGGTAAGATAAATAACTATGGGCAACATTCCCAACATGCACAAGTGTATCTTTATATTGAAGGGAGCAATTTTTAGCATCAGCATCCAAAACAGTAAGTGCATTCGCAAAATCCACAATAGCATTGTAAGCCAGGCCAAATTGCCCGTTATTTGACTTTAATGCAACTTTAATGAAATATGCTAATTTTGGCGGCATAAGTAATGATTCGCCCTCAGTAGTAGTCACTTTTAGTACCAAAGAATCTGGATTGTGTTTGATTGCCCCCAACCCATTCACAATCATAGCTGTTAATTCACCTATGGATTGTAAAAGACTCACCACACCCCTCATATCTCCAGGACATGCTGATGGCAATTCACCAGTTCTCCAAAAAACAGAGACACCATCATGGACTCTGGAATCAAACGGATCAAAATTAACTGAATTTGGCAAATGAAAAAGCATGCTATTCCATAGTGAAGTATAGAGCGTAGCTCGAACTTCATCCTTTGACGCACCGTCATTAAACCATTTTCCAAATGCCCTTAATCCTTTCAAACGGGCAGGAGTAAGAAAGTGGTATAACTTAGTAGATGTGGAAGATGCTTGAAAAAGAACTGGTGGTTTAGGTTTTATTATGCTTTTTTTCATAGTTATCACTTACAAGAAAAATTTATTGCACATGTTTTTACGTATAATACCATTTTTAATAGTATTGGATAATAAAATGGTAAGTGATGAACATGGATGGAAGGTATATTGAATCAATTATTTTCGCTTTTAATTTGGCACTAGAAATAGGACAAACAGAAGCAATGGAAAACATAGCAAAAAAGGTTTTGCAAGATACATTGAGTGGTGGGATAAAATGGGAAGAATTAAATGCCATCGTTTCTTCCAAAGCACCAGCACAATTAAAAATAATGGTACTACACGGAGTATTCGACCATCTTACGCGTGCAGAGCAACCTGACGAATCTGAGATTGCAGGTGGGTGGAATCAACCAAGCTTCTGGTATTTGCTTGATAATGCAAACCTGACAGAGGGTGCAGATGGATTGGAAAAATTGGGCCACCAGATAGCCAAAAAATTGATTGAATTAAAATGGATAA
>CAZLMI010000087.1:1571-4791 GCA_964560865.1 Microcaldota archaeon | reverse complement strand
TTCACTCAAACGAGCTTCTTCCGACTTTGACAAAAATCGGCTTTTTTTCCAGATCACCGGCAATTGCATAAACAAGCTCTTTCCTGAGCTTTCCTGCAGAATCAAGGTCATCCAGCAAACCGGATATATTCGTTTTCCAGTTCTTTCCAGCTACTTTCAGCAGGTACGCGGTTTTATCCATTCCAGGTCTGAATCCCTTTCTATAAAGCCTGAAGAAATCAGAATCATCAAGGCTTAATCGTGTAATATATCCTTTTTCCCGCAGATATTTTATCACGTGGTATTTCTCCTTTGCAAGCTTGTCTTTCTTTGCCTGTTCGGCAAGAAGTTTTTTCCAGTCTCCCGGAAACAATCCCTTTTCAGCATAAAATACTGCTTCCAGACCCGGCAGTTTGCCATCAATTATCTGTGCTCCGTGTTCAATAAGCGTTTTTTCCAATTCCTCAGGCACTGCCTTCATCACGTTTTTTTTCATAGCGTATCTGACTCCCTCGTTCTTCTATAAGCTTGATTATTTCCCTTGCCTTGGTATGTTCGATATCATGGAAAACAAGTTCCACTGCACCCGTACCAGCAGTATCCACCTTTAATGTCCCTATCCCTAAAATTCTCTCAAGAAATGTTTGGTTGAAGTTGGAATGGGTTATCTTTTCATATCTTATCCTTAATTCATGCACTGAAAAAACGCCGGTTTGTTTCATTAATCCGTCTTCCTCGATTTTCAGGAACCTGAATTTATGCAGAATCCATGCAAGCGCTATTAATAATATTATAAATACTGTCCAGCCAATCAGTATCTGGTCAAACATCTGCGGTGAAATAAAAAACTGCGGCAGGTATTTCTGTATCTCGTTTTTGATGAATATCAAACCAAGAACTACAGCCATCCAGCCAAACAGTGATTTGACCATGGGTTTTCGCATGCGCGAGTTTATTATTTCTTCAGTCATGCATTTTTTATGATGCCAAAAATTAAAAAGATGTGGCAAATCAATTACTACATGGTAATCACAGCTTATACTGATGGGGCGTCACTTGGCAATCCCGGTCGCATGGGAATTGGTGTTGTACTTTATCAGTCCGGAAAAAAAATCGGGGAAATATCGGAATACATTGGCGAAGGCACGAACAATGTTGCCGAGTATACTGCCGTCATACGTGCGATAGAATTCGCCAAACTGCAGGGCGACAATACCGTGCATATCATGTCTGACAGCGAATTGGTTGTGAAACAACTAACCGGAAAATATAAGATAAAAGATGAAAAATTAAAATTGCTTCATCAGCAGGTTCTGAATTATTCGATCGGCATGAAAATGTCCTATGAACATATTCCAAGGGAGAAAAATAGCTATGCAGACAAGCTTGCAAAGCTTGGTGCGGAATAAGTACATTTAAATAGTTTTATTAACACAATATTCTCATGGAAAAAACCCCCCCGCAGGCAATCCGGCTGTTAATCCTGGATCCTGACCCGTCTGCGTTGATATATCCTATTCTGTTAAAATCACACGGTATACAGGCTGAAATCGCAACCAGCGTAGAACAGGCAAAAACACTTTTTTACAAATCCGGCTTCGATGCTGTCCTGTCTGAAATCGTTTTTTCAAATCAGGTATCGGCTGAATGCGTTTCTTTCCTGAGAAGTGTGAATATGACTGGTGTTCCCGTAGTCGTCAATAGTACCTTTAGTTATATCCAGGGAAAGGAGCATTTACAGGAATTAAAATCAATGGGTGCTTATTTTTTTAAGAAATGCGAACATCCGGTTGCCATGGTTGTCAAGGGGATTCGTGATGCACTAGTCAGAAGGCGATTGAGTTCATATGTCACTTCTTTTCGTGTTCCTGCGGTACTTCTGCGTGTTAAGCCGGAAACGCTTCCACGTTTGAGAGTGTAGCTGATAAAATCCCTTTAAATTCATTTCTAATAACACTGTAATCCATGTCAGATACAACCAACAATATCCGGGTTCTCTTAATTGACCCACATCCACGTATCCGGGAAGTATACTCTCATTTGGGTAACGGGTTTGCTGTAACTGCGTTTGAAAATTTCGAAGACGCAGGAAGAGCAATCGCATCCGGAACACGTTTTGATGTTATTCTTTCCGAAATTCATAATCCTACTGATGGAACTTGTGCTGATGATGCTATAATCAATTTTTTATGTGCACGGAAAAGCAGTGGCACACCTGTTTTGGTGTGTACTTTTTTTAGTCCTGGTGAACTTTCTGATACACAAACTAAAAAATTAAATCAGAACCAAATACCTGTTATAATGAAAGGACATGATTTCAGTGGTTTATTGAATAAACTTAGAACTCTTGCAGGTTCAGCTCCGGCAACCGCCAGTTTTCCTGAAAAACCACGGACAATGCCATCAGCAACCCCCCGTAAACCCACTGTCAAAACAGGGTAATTAATAACCTTCTTTTTATTTTATTATCATGTTTTCAATTACTCACGATTTTTCTCTTGCAAAACTCATGACATTTGAGCAGAGCAAGCAATTTCCCATTCATAACTGGTTTTATTACAAGGAAGGTTATTCCCCGGAAATCATTTCATGGGTATTGCAAAAGGAAGCAAAATTATCTGCTGGCAAATATGATTGCCGGATGCTTGTTGATCCGTTTTGCGGTGTAGGTACTTCTTTGCTTGCAGCCAAACATGCGGGCATACCCTCCCGCGGTGTCGATTCGTCCGATATTGCGGTTTTTGTGAGCAAAACCAAATGCGATAATTATTCCACGAATGATCTGGAAGCTGCAAAAGAATTTTCTGCATCTGTTTTTTCAAAAAGAACGGAATCAGGCCTGCAGTGGGATTTCGAGCTTTTTTCCACAAGGGCGGCATTCCCGAAAAAACACCTGACCGACATATTATTTTTAAGGGAACAGATTGAAATGCAGGAAGGAAAGTCCGCCAATCTGCTGTTGCTTGCACTGCTTGCAATCCTTCCCCAGGTAAGCATAATCATCAAGGACGGCGGTGTTTTGAAGATAAGCCGGAATAAGCGGGCAATGCCGGTAAAGGATGCATTTCGAAGAAAATTGAAACACATGATTCAGGACCTGGAACAGCATGCAATAAATGGTCCGGAACCGGAAATTCTTTTGGGAGATGCACGGAATACTGGATTTGGAGAGGAAAGTGCAGATCTTGTTGTTACCAGTCCGCCTTATCTCAATAATATCGATTATTCCAAGGTCTATGGC
>CAZLMI010000087.1:0-1561 GCA_964560865.1 Microcaldota archaeon | reverse complement strand
GAAGCGTCCGTTCCTTTATTGGAAAGGACATGAAGGTTTCGGATATGCCTGTGGAAGTTGGTGAAATCGGTGAAAAAATACCTATAGTCGGGACATATTTTGCGGATATGGAAGCAATGATGAAAGAGACCTATAGACTCCTTGCTCCTGAAAAAGCATGTTATCTGGTTGTTGGCAATTCCGTAATCCATGACCACCATATTATTGTGGACGAAGTCCTTGCCGAGATTGGCGAACGCTTGGGTTTTCAGGCAAGCATTATTGTCGGTGCCGAGCGGATTGCGGATGTACGGCCTGCAAAAGTAAAAACCAGGGAAAGCGTGGTTGTGCTGAGGAAATGAGTTTGGGATAACTTTCGATGTTTTTCGAAACATTTATATATATAAACTTTTCAAAATGGAAAAAGAAATTTTTAAATGGACTTGCAAACAGATAGTACCCATGTCAATTTATCCATACAAAAATCAAAAACCGAAAGTTGCAGGCGATTGTTTCATTGCTCCGAGTGCGGATGTAATCGGTGATGTTGACGTTGGGCAAGGGAGCAGCGTATGGTTTCATGCCACTATACGGGCGGATTTGAACAAGATAACAATAGGAAAAAATACGAGCGTGCAGGACGGATGCGTTCTTCATACTTCCCAGAATAATCGAATTATCATTGGTGACAATGTGGTGATTGGCCACAAGGCAATAATCCATTCTGCCAATGTGGGTGATAATACGATTATAGGCATGGGTGCGATACTGTTGAACGGTGCGGAAATCGGAAAGAATTGCATCGTGGCTGCAGGCAGCGTAGTCACCGAAGGCACACAAATTCCGGATAATTCAATTGCAATGGGTGTGCCTGCCAAAATTGTCAAGAAAACAACCGATGCCCACATGGAAAGGATAAAAAAGAATGTTGCCGAGTATATTTCACTTTGTTCGGATTATCGGAAAATGGAGAATGGTGTGGAATGAACGTGATGGCATGGGATTCGAAAATCTTCTGGTTCAGCTGAAATTGCTTTCCCAAAAATCCAAACCAGGTTATAAGGAAGGCATGGCCAGATTTGGTATATCATCTGAAAATGCACTCGGAATTCCTGTTCCCGAGCTCAGGAAACTTGCAAAAACATCCGGAAAGGATCATTCTGCTGCATTGCGATTATGGAAACAAAATATTCATGAAGCGAAATTGCTGGCCAGCATGATCGATGATCCAAAACTCGTGACCGAACAGCAGATGGACGAATGGGTAAATGATTTTTATTCCTGGGATGTATGTGACCAGTGTTGTAGCAATCTTTTTGACAAGACTCCGTTTTACAAAAATAAAATATTCGAATATGTAAAAAGTGAAAAGGAATTTGTGAGGCGAGCCGGATTCGTGCTTATGGCTACAAGTGCAGTACATGATAAAAAAGCAGATAATACACAGTTTCTTTCTTATTTTCCGGTAATCGAAAAATATGTAACTGATGAAAGGAATTTCGTGAAGAAAGCGGTAAACTGGGCTTTAAGGCAGGTTGGAAAAAGGAATATGGTATTGCATAACGAAGCGGTGAAACTTGCA
>CAZLMI010000086.1:2333-4834 GCA_964560865.1 Microcaldota archaeon | reverse complement strand
TCCAAACCGGGTATTCCACTTTTAACGAATTTTCTTTGCATAATCATACACCATCTTTCTTTTCCAGAATAGCCCTCCCCATTTCCGCCCGTTTTTTCATATATTCCGTATACCTGTCAGCATCTTCAGGAGTAGATAGTTTTCGTATTATGTGGCTTTTGTATTCTGCGGTTGTTGTTGATATTGTTGCCAGAAGTTCGTGTGCTTGTGCAACATCCATATTTATCCTGTCCGGTCGCAATATCTCAATATTGAAAGGGCTGTTGATCGCACAAATCACGGTGAGGTAATAAAAATTTTTTGTAAGTATCTTTACTTCGATGTGGGTGGAATATTTTCCATCCTTGTTCTCTTTTTCTATGCTTTCTACCGGTTCTTCTATTTCCCCAAGTGCGTATACCACTCCTTCCCTTTCCAGTATCTGCTGGATAAATGCCGTTCCCACTTCCTGCACCGCTTCTTTTGAATTGCCATGTATGTCAAAATAAAGTAATGCAAGCACCCCACCTTCATCTATGGTTTTATTTGTGAGTTTTGTAATGTCTTCTGCCATTTTATTGACCTCTAAGAAGCGTTTATAGGACAATATTTATAATTCGCTCTATATTTGATCAATTTTATGTTTATTCAATCTCCCTTCCCGGTCGTCCTTTTTTCTCCCATTCTTCACGCATGACCAGCCATTCTCCATCCTCAACCTTTCTGTCAATGAAAAGGATTCCATCTAAATGATCTATTTCATGTTGAAGCAATTCTGAAAGGTCCCTATCTGTTTTCAATATTTTTCTTTCTCCTTTCAAATCAAAATATTCTACTTCAATTTCATTCCATCTTCGTACTTTTGCAAATACTGCCACTTTGTAGCTAAAGCAGGAATCCCACCAAACTGAGGTTTCTTTCGAATGTTTTATTATTTTCGGATTTATCAGTTCTCCAGAAAATTCATTGGTGATAATATACAATACACGTTTTGCTATTCCGATCTGCGGTGCTGCAATTCCCCTTCCCAACCCCGCGCGTCTCCTAAAATCTTCTAACGTATCTTTCAGGTCACATATCAGTTTTTTTTCCATTGCCGGGTTTTCTATTTCATCAGTTTTTTTCCTGAGAACTGGATTTCCCGCCAGCATAATTTCTTTAACTGCCATAATGATACCTTTAAAAAAATAAGAAAAAATAAAATAAAAAATTCAGAAAACCACCCGCTCTCCAGGAACTCTTGGAAACATGCACACTTCGCGTATTTCTTTTTTGCCTGTAAGATAGCGAACCAGCCGTTCCACTCCGAACCCACCTCCTGCCGTAGGCCGTAGCATTCCTTTTTTAGCTATTTCAAGGTATGTTGTGTATGATGACTGGTCGGTTTTTCGTTCATCCATTTTTTTTACTATCACGTCGTGCTCTGTTTCCCGTTCAGCACCAGATAAACCTTCTCCAAAACCCTCTGGATAAACCAGGTCATAATTGATGTGTTTTTTACTTATCGGGTCCTGTTTGTCATAAAATTCCCTATGGTGGTCCATCACCCAAAAAGGTTGGGTCTCCTTCACGGAAATTTCATGTTCCCAGTCTTCCCCATATTTACTCTTTAATTCTGAACTTTCATAGACTTTAAACGGAGCATCCGGGATTTCGATTCTTCTGTCCAGGTGTTCCAGCGATTTCGCGCATTCGGTCCCTACAAATCTAAAAACATGTATATACAATTTTTCCAGAAATCCCATGAACTCACGATGATTTGCATCTTTTAGTTCAATATCCACCTGGCTGAATTCAATCAGATGCCTTCCACTTTTTCCTGTTGCACCCATTTCAAGCCGGACGTTGGGTGATACGATATAAATCCCTTTCAAATCATCACGCATAAGTGAAAGTTGTTTATGAAGAATCATGCTTCTGGTAAGTTGAAGTCTTTGACCTTCATAATCAAGCGAGCTGTCATACACTGGGTGATTCAATGGGTCTGTAAAAGGCGAAAGCATCACTGGCATTAATTCAACTATGCTTTCGTTCCACATATAGTCCCGTATGGATTTCAATACTGCACTTTGTATGTGCAGAATATCCTTCATTTCTTTTTTCTTTATGTGTTCTATTGCTCTTTCCATTAAATCACCGTAAGATTCTTTTAATATTAGCTTCTATATATACTTTGTTCTAAAAATCTTGAAAAAATGATTAAAAAATTGATAAATTTATAAATAAATCGGAACATATGTTCTAATATGAAGGAAACTATCGATGAAAAAGACATAGCCATTCTAGAAACTCTGGAAAACAACAGCGAATATACTGTAAGGAAAATAGCGAAAAAAACCCTGCTTGCCCCGACAACAGTGCATGCCCGGATAAAGAAGCTGAAGAAACTGGGCGTTATTCGCAAGTATACCATTGATATAGACAAGCGAAAAATCGGAAAAAAGCTCGGTGCATATATCCTTATTTCAGCAGATCTTAAAATCCTGAAGGAGAATCGCAGGTCCCAGTATACTCTCTCTGGT
>CAZLMI010000086.1:0-2323 GCA_964560865.1 Microcaldota archaeon | reverse complement strand
TGTAGGTGATATCGAAGAATTAGATAAACTTTTATTGACCAAGATACAAATGCTTGAGGGGGTTTCTAAAACTCAGACCATGATAATTATGCATTAGGTGCGATTATGAAAAAGATTATTGTATTGCTGGTTTTTGCATTAATCCTGTTTGCAGGATGTGCACAGAATTCCGGGAATCCTTCTGGCGTCGGCAACAAGTCAATTCAATCCAATTCCAGTCAAATTGCGGTCCAGCAACCTGCAAAAATCACCATCCTTACCAATCGCGACAATTCGGTTCCTGCAAATGCAACGAAAATGACCCCATCTAACGATGTTTATCCGCCAAAATTACATTCAGCTGACTGGGAAACTCCAGTTCCAATGCCCTCCGGAATAAATACTGCAGGTGCAGAAGATTCGCCTTTCGTGACCCCTGATGGGAATACATTATATTTCTTTTTTACTCCAGATCCATCCATCCCGGTACAAAAACAATTGCTTGACGGCGTTACCGGTATCTGGGTTTCAAAAAAAATTAATGGGCAATGGTCAAAAGCCGAACGAGTGGTGTTGCAGGAACAGGGAAAACTTTCCCTGGACGGATGCGAGTTTGTACAAGGCAATATAATCTGGTTCTGTTCAGCAAGGGAAGGTTATACCGGCATAAACTGGTTTACTGCTGATTATAACAATGGTGCATGGCAGAATTTCCGGAATGTTTCAGAAAAATTTGTTGAATATGAAGTCGGTGAATTACACTTTTCAAAGAATGGCAACGAACTTTATTTTCATTCCAGTCGTGCTGGTGGGAAAGGCAACTATGATATATGGGTTAGCAAAATTCAGAATGGAATATTGCAGCCGCCGGCAAATATTGTTTCAGTGAATTCAGCTGAAAATGACGGCTGGCCGTTTATTAGTGAAGACGAAAGCGAACTTTGGTTTTTGAGGACTTATCTTGGTTCTCCTGCAATTTACCGTTCAAAGAAAATAAATGGAACTTGGTCATCTCCAGAACTTATTGTTTCCCAGTTTGCAGGTGAACCGAGTCTGGATATCGCTGGTAATCTTTATTTTGTGCATCACTACTACAAAAACGGGACTATGCTTGAAGCGGATATTTATATGGCAAAAAAGAAATAAATTATTATTGTTTTTTTGTGTACCAGTATAACAGCATTCCACATAATATTATTACGATTTCCATAATCCACAGTTCTGCCTGAAATGCAGCCAGCATGAAAAATGAGGTTATTGCCCCAAGCCATGCAAAAATGGGTATTCCAAATATCCTGGGGCTGGTGAAAGTATTGCCGGATTTTTTTCTGTTAGCCAGTACTATCAATGATGCATTTACTGAAACATATGCAATAAAAATGCTCAAATCGCTCAACTGGGCAACTGTTTTTATGTCAAACAAATATGCAATTACTGCAGAAAATACACCAACTGTTAGTACTGAAAATTCCGGGGTTCCTGTTTTTCCTACGGTTGCAAATTTCTTTGGTATTGATCCGCTTGCTGCCATTCCATAAAATATCCTTGAACTTGCTATCAGGCATATGAGTACGGTGTTTGCAGTTGCGATCAATGCTATTGCTGACAGTATGGATGCATATGGGCCAAGTACTTTTGAAACTACCAATGTCAATGGTGCGTTTGATTCGGAAAGTGCTTTCCATCCCACCTCGCTTATGGCAATTATGGATATTAGCATGTAAAATGCCGTTGAAATTACCAACGCCAGAACCAATGCCTTCGGAACAATCTTTTTGCTATTCTTGACTTCTTCTGCAATGTTTGCAACGTTTTCGAATCCAATATATGCAAAGAATATAACTGATACTGCGGTTATTACCCCGCCAAATCCCGTTGATGGAAGTTCAAAATAATCTATTTCCACATTACCTTGTGAGAAAAACAAAACCACAATCACCACCAAAAGCAGTCCGCCTATTTCGATGAGTGCAGCAATATTGTTGAAGCGTGCGGATTCCTTTATCCCAAAATAGTTTATCGCGCTCATTAAAACAATCAAACCTGCGGCTGCCAGTTGCGAACTTACTCCAAAAAGGTCTGAAAAATATCCTCCAAATCCCAGTGCCACTGTAGATGCAGATATCAATGCGCCTACGCTTAATATCCAGCCGATTACGAATGAAAACGTTTCCCTACTAAATGCTTTTTTTGTGTAGGTATATTCGGCAGCTGCTTTTGGGAATCTTCCTGAAAGCTCAGCATAACTCAATCCGGTAAATGCGGCAATTATTGCAGATATGAGGAACGCCAGCCACAGCACATTTCCTGCAAGGCCCGCACCAGTTCCCAATAAAGCATAAAT
>CAZLMI010000085.1:0-4899 GCA_964560865.1 Microcaldota archaeon | reverse complement strand
TTCAGCTTCATTCAATGTTGGAATAATCACTGATAATAAATGCATAAACTTGTCTTTATGAATAAACCTTTAAAACCTAATCTCACTTATTGTCCTGATGAACCTAAAGGAGATTGATAAGGGGATTATTGCAATCGTGATTCTCTCGCTTGTTTATACTTACATTACATTGAATGTAATTTCAGAGTTCAAACAACTCCCAAGCCCGGTTTATGGGGGGGATTACTACTATCAGTTAGGTGGAGTTTACCATCTATACGAAAATCCGATAACCTCCTGGTTTACATCAAGCAATATGCAAACCGGAATGCCGGGATATTTGCCATTGTACCCAATCGCAGTGACAATTTTCGGTAAATTAACCGGATTGGCCCCAATTGGTGCAATGTTTTATTCGAATATAGTATGGCCATTATTGGCATTGCTTTCGTTTTATTTCCTTCTCAAAATGCTAGTCAAAAATAGTGCATTATCAGTTTTAGGAAGCGCATATCTGGTGGGAGTTACTGCATTTCCAATACTCAAATACACAGATTTCACGCAATATATAATTATACCGATTTTCTTTATTGCATTATACCGGTTTTTCGAAAAACAAAACGATAAAAACAGCATTATTTTAGGCGTAACATACGGAGCAATGGGACTTGCACACGCAACTTCATTTTTTTATGCAAGTTTCATGATAATTTCGGTATTTGCGTATCTGGTGTATAAAAAATATGAATGGAAAATCAATGACGGAGTAAAAGAATTTTCGAAACCGTTTGCATATTCATTCGGACTGGGATTTGTAATATCGCTGGTTTTATGGTTTGAACCGATTTTCATCCACCATGGCCAGTCCAAACTGCTCAATAATGTATTCGCATTTCCGGATACTGCAAAAATGGATATAGGAATCGGAATTTTGATTGATGGTCTACGGGGGATGTTTTTTAATATGGGGAATCTGTTTGGGCTGGTAGTTGGTTTACTGGCACTGGCATGTCTGATAACGGTTTTCAAGAATAAGGAACTCCGCAGCAGGTATGAATTTTTGATATTCTTATTCGTTTCCGGATTTGTATTTGTTTATTCGTATTTGATTACTTCCCCGTTATTTGACATACATATGATCCCAACGTATAGCCAGGGGCTTTTCCTTGGACCAATTGTAATTATTATGGGACTTGCATTTTTAGGTAACAAAATGGAGGAAAAACCAAAACTGGCAAATATTGCATTAATTTTATTAGCAGTTCTTTTAGTATTCAATATAACCTCAGGATATGACGCATGGTATAAAGACAGATGGAAAGAATTGGGAAGAAATTATGAAATATCTCCATATTTGAAATCCCTTCAGACATATCTACTTAGCAATACTAATGTAAATGACGTATTTTTGACCAACAATGAGCAGGGATTCGCCCTAAATGCAATAAGCGGCAGGAAATTGGTTGTTTCAAGAAGATCACAAAACGACCCGTTTTTGGATTTTGACAGCAGGGAACTGGATGCTTCGATAATTCTTTATGGAAATGATATAGAAACAAAGAAGACGTTATTGAAAAAATACAACATCGAATATATTTATTTTGACGCCTCCTGGATAAACAATGAATTTTATATAACCCAGGAAGGAGGAATAGTACCGGGTCAGTATATTGACCCGTATTTGATAGTTTATTCAAAGGAAAGAGAGGATAAACTGAAAATGAATGGAGTAAAGTATAGCAAAATCAGGGGATATATTGACCCGTCAATACGCGAATCCAATATAAGAAAATTCGATTTGCTTTTGATAACGCCGGACAACTATGACATGAATGGAAAGGGGATATGGAAAACGGATATTGACCCCTATTTAACGCAGGTGTGGAGCTATAGCGAAAACGGACAGACGTTTGCCGTACTTTACAAGGTGACAATCTGATGAAGGCAGTTATAACCGGGGGCGCTGGATTCATCGGCTCCAGACTTGCTGAAGAATTACTAAAACAACAATACGATATCCTGATAATTGATAATCTGATTTCAGGAAGCAAAGAAAACATCCCTAAATCTGCAAAATTTGTGAAAAAGGACATAGTAAAGGATGATATAGCCAATGAATTGGAAGACGCAGATGTAATATTTCATTTTGCTGCAGATCCGGATGTCCGATCCAGTGCTGAAAAACCGGAAAAATCATTCAATCAGAATGTTGTGGGAACTTTTAATGTACTTGAAGCTTGTAGAAAAAACGATATCGAACGAGTGGTGTTCGCATCAACTTCAACAGTATATGGAGAAAGTGAAACGATTCCAACACCCGAAACTATGCCATGCGAACCAATTTCCAACTACGGGGCTTCCAAACTGGCGTGCGAATCGTATGTTTCTTCATATTCCCATAGTTATGGAATCAAATCCACAGTTCTAAGATATGCAAATATATATGGACCCCCTAGCACCCACGGAGTCATTTTTGATTTTTATAAAAAACTTAAAACAAATCCACGCAAACTCGAAATACTCGGAAATGGAAAGCAGGAAAAATCATATCTTTTTATCGATGACTGTATTTCCGGAACAATGATTGCATTTCAAAAACAGAAAAAAGAATATGATGTTTTTAACATCGGAAGCGAAATAAAACATACGGTAGATGAAATTGCAGAACAGGTATGTAAAAACATTGGTATCTCACCAATATTCGAATATACCGGCGGGGAACGCGGCTGGGTGGGGGATGTAAAGCTCATGCTTCTTGATATTTCAAAATTAAAAGACATTGGATGGAAAGAAAGGACAACATTCGAACAGGGAGTCAAAGAATATATAAGCTGGCTTAAGAAAGGGGAGAAAAAATGATAAATGAAGTTTTCGGGATAATGCGCCCAAAACAATGGTACAAAAATCTGGTAGTATTTGTAGCCATATTTTTCTCCAAAGGAATATTTAATTTGAACATGCTTGAAGCATCAATACTTGCGTTCATTTCGCTCTGTCTGGTATCGAGTGCAACATATATTACAAATGATATAATCGATGCAGAAAGTGACCGGCATCACGATAAAAAGAAAAGCAGACCAATAGCATCTGGAAGAATGTCGGTACAAAGTGCAATTATTTTAAGTTTTATACTGTATGCCGCAGGATTCGCGATTTCATTCTATGTTGGTAAATTAGTTCTCATTTCAGTTGCAGTTTTGGTAATCCTTTCGCAGATATATAATTTATGGATAAAGAATATTGCATTTGCCGACATAACGCTTTTGTCAACCAATTTCATGATACGTGCAGTGATTGGCGGATTCGCGATAGGCGTAACCGTATCCTCCTGGCTCATACTGGGAGCGTACGTTCTTGCGCTTTTTTTAAGCACGGCAAAGAGGAAGTCAGACCTTGTAATTCTTGGAGAAAAAGCTGCATCTTACAAAAAAGTATTTGTAGTTTATACAAAACAAATGCTTGAGCAGATTATCGTAATTGCGTCCACACTTTTACTGATGTCTTATTGCTTATATATTTTCCTTGGCTCGAAGAGCGGCTTGCTTGAAGCGATTGCCACTGTCCCGGTTGTTTTCTTCATGGTTTTTAGATATTGTCACCTTGCATCCATGAACAGTGATGCTGCCAGAAGTGCAGAACTTGTTTTTAAAGACAAGCAGATGATTGCCAGTATGGCACTATGGTTTATTATATTTTTTATCGGATTATACTATGGGTAAGAAACTTTTGTAAGCGTGTAACCTATGCCATCTCCAAAAATAGCAGTTGTTAAAACTAATCCATCCACCGTGCTTAGCGATTATGAGAAGCTGATGCATCTTGCAGAATATGAAAAAGTATTGAACAATGATATCGAAACCCTCCTGAAACTCAACCTATCATGGACGCTGTATTTTCCTTCATGCTCAACCCAGCCATGGCAACTTGAAGGAGTAATAAAAACAATGCAGAATGATGGATACAGGAAGATTATTGCTGTGGAAAATGAAACTGTAGTTACCAAACCAAGAAAAGGTGCAGAGCTGAACAAATGGGATAATGTAATGGCTCGCCACGAAATCCCGTTCCAGCCGCTCAATGAAGTCGAATGGGTAAAATACCGGGCTAAAGGTGAATTGCTGGCAC
This sequence comes from Microcaldota archaeon, assembly GCA_964560865.1. Lineage (GTDB taxonomy): Archaea > Micrarchaeota > Micrarchaeia > Anstonellales > Bilamarchaeaceae > CAZLMI01. The sequence continues at coordinate 795 of CAZLMI010000085.1, read as the reverse complement.
TTTATGATATATTTGGTGAAGACGGCCATGAGATTCCGAAGATGTTCCTCGGAAAGAATATAATCCATTTACCGACAGTAAAATGCCATGGTCATACCCAGACAACAGGTGCAATGAAAAACGCCTTTGGCGGATTGATTACAAAAAAGAGACATCATTGCCATAAAAAAATCCATGAAGTGCTTGTGGACCTGCTGACCATACAAAAAGAGATACATGCAGGAATATTTGCAGTTATGGATGGAACGGTTTGCGGAAACGGACCCGGGCCAAGAACAATGATTCCGGTAGAAAAAGATTATCTGCTTGCAGGTGCTGATCAGGTTGCAATCGATGCTATAAGCGCAAAAATGATGGGTTTTGACCCATTGAAGATACCATATATAAAAATAGCACATGACAGGGGACTTGGTTGCGGGGATATTGAACAGATAGATGTGGTTGGGGAAGATGTTTCAAAAATAAATTTTGGTTTTACAACCGGCAAAAGCCCGGTGATATTCTGGGACCAGATGTTCAGAAAGGGGGCATTATCATTCGTTGAACCAGTCCTTTTCCACAGCCCGCTGTTCAAAATGTGTATTCTTGGCTCAGAAGCATATCATGATTATTTTTGGTATCCGGTTGCTGGCAAGGGTATAATCAATAAATTCAACAAAACTAAATGGGGAGAACTTTTCCAAAAATATTAACAGGGGAAAAAATGAACGAGAACGCAAAATATCTCATAAATCTGGCATTTACAGTTGGAATCATTGCGATAATACTCTATTTTGTAGACATTAACGAAATAGC
>CAZLMI010000084.1:2736-4913 GCA_964560865.1 Microcaldota archaeon | reverse complement strand
GTTTACCATTAAATAATGGAACCTCAGGCGTGTGGGTACTGAATGCAAAGGCAATGAACGGAAATACCGAAATAGGATATAATTCTACGACTTTCCTTTATGAAGAAACACATCCGTTTGACAGATGGACAAAACAGGCAACCGGAGAGCCGGTAGGCATAGAAACAGACAAGGATGGGTATCTTAAGGGGGAAAATGCAACCATAACAGTGACCGCACCTGCAAAAGCAAATAAGGTGATTTTAACAATTGATAATGGAACCGAATTCAATGTAGACCTGCCATTTGCAATACCCGTATTGAATGTGCAAAGATTCCACGATACCGGAGGGTGGTTTTTGTTTATTGCAATAATTGGGGGTCTTGTGATGTCATTCGTAATGGGCCAGCTTCAAAAATTCAAGGTGATCAAATGACTGCGGTCATAACTCACCTTTCGTTTGTACTCAAGGTGATCAAATGACTGCGGTCATAACTCACCTTTCGTTTGTACTCAAGGTGATCAAATGATTATTGCGATTGGTGGACTAACCGGAAGCGGAAAAAATACGCTTGGTGAAAGACTGGCACGAAGACTGGGTTATGCCCATGTCTGCCCGACTTTCAAGGATATCGCTGAAAAAGAAGGAATACCATTAATGGAACTGCAAAAAAAAGCTGAAAAGGATCCGAATATAGACTTAAAATTTGATGAAATACTTCAGGAAAAAGTAAAAAAAGGGAATTGTGTGGTAACCACCTGGCTTGGGCCATGGGTAATAGATGCAGATGTCAGGATATGGATTTATGCGACAGAAACCGTACGCGCATCAAGAATAAAGGACAGGGACAAAATGAGCGAAAAGGAAGCACTGAAGCATTTGAAAGAAAGGGATGACAACAACAGAAAAAGATACCAAAAATTGTATAAGATAGATATTGATGACCATTCCGAATTTGACTGTAGCCTTAATTCCGGGATTTACAGACCGGAACAACTTGAAGGAATAGTAATGAAGATTATTGAAACAAAGAGAAGGTAGGGTAATTGTGGTTAATAAAACTCCTGAAACGAATATAGACAAACAGTTGTATAGCAATAGTATCGTTTTAATCAACAAACCCTGTGGCCATACAAGCCATGAGATAACTACTTTTGTAAAAAAGTTATTAGATGTTAAAAGAACGGGGCATGCTGGAACACTCGATCCGGAGGTTTCTGGAGTATTGCCCATTGCAATAGGACGGGCAACAAAACTTATCCAATATATCGCAGGAAAGGACAAAATTTATGTTGGAATAATCAAATTTAAAGAAATAAAGAAAAAGGATGAAATAGAAAAACTTTTCAGTGAATTTACCGGAGTCATTACCCAAACACCTCCAAAAATAAGCGCAGTAAAAAAAGTGCCCAGAAAAAGAACGATTCACTACCTGAAACTGCTTGAGATAAATAAAAAGAACCCGCGGCTGGCCCTGTTTGAAACAAAAGTGGATGCAGGAACATATATACGAACACTGTGCGAGGATATTGGAAAGAAATGTGGCAGTGCAAGAATGGAGGAACTCAGAAGGATTGCAGTGGGCAATATAACTGAAAACCAATGCCACACTATGCAGGATTTGATTGACGCAGTATGGCTCTTGAAAGAAAAAAACGACGATAGCGAGATTAAAAAAATGTGCGTGGCCCCTGAAAAATTAATTGAACTGCCAAAAGTGATTATAAAGGAAACATCAATCAGCAGCATAAAACAGGGGGCGCAGATAATGGCGCCTGCGATTGTTGATATGGACAAAAGCGCGGAACGCGGGGACCCGATTGCAATCTATTCTGAAAACGGGGATTTTGTCGGAATCGGGACGGATGTGCTCAATGCATACGACTTAATGAAAAAGAAAACCGGACTGGCAGTTAAACTGGAAAGAGTGCATATTTAACTGATTGAAGATGACAGATTAAAGATGGTAAATCTAAGTTTCTTCGATTTTTCCAGCTCATCTGCAATATTTTTCATTATAATTTGTTTGACTTTCAAGTAATTTCCTTTTCCGATTTCAATATTTGCGATTGCGTACTTCTTGCCCCTTAGGTTAAAACAAAACATGCAATCATCCAAATTCTCGCAATTATGGCAAAAATAGCATGCATTGCAGGATTGGGACGCACTAACCTCGAAACAACGATTTAATTTTAT
>CAZLMI010000084.1:239-2726 GCA_964560865.1 Microcaldota archaeon | reverse complement strand
CTGTCAGTAACATGGGAACAGCCAAACAGGTATTCTGAAGTTCGAATTATGCATGAATAGGCTATCATTTTATTCCACCAGCAAAATGCATTTTTATAACCATATTGCAAAGGACCGTAAGCAACGCATTTTTTAACGTCTATGATTTCCCCGAAAACCCAGTCACAGCAGGTAATCCGGATATCCTTAAGCATGGTGGATGCGTTGCTTAAGTTCAGCGAATAAACCTGAGTATCAGTTAAAGATTTTTTTCCAAATTCCAGTGCCTCGTTGGCAGTTACGAGATTGTCTTTCATCGGCTTGAAGAAATCAACCTGCGGAACATGAACATCGCTTCCAGTTATTGCAGACTTAAATGATAGTATAGTTGCAACCAAATCCTGTTGAAGCCATGCGGAATAATCATGCAGATGTTCCAATCGCGTTCCAAAAAGCAACGCAGTCGTATCTGCAAATCCCTGTTCGATTTTATTCATGAGAACCACCAATTAGATCAATCACTGAAAGAACGGATTTCTTTGATTTTAATGTTTCACGAATTTCTTCGAGGATTTTACTTTTTAGTGAAGCGTATTTATCCTGCGAAAGTTCCAGATTGCCGATACAGTTGTGTTTGTTTCTAAGATTAAAGCTAAACATGCAATTCTGGCACCCTTCAAGATTTGAGGAGTAATAACAATCTGATGAAAAATAGATACGAACCGCTTCGAATATTCTAGATGATTCATATAGTGCAAATGAATGAATGGCGAATTGCACCTTTGTAGCGAAATGTGACCCAAATATATTTTCTGAATATTTAAGAATGGCAGAATGTGATATGTTCTTGCACCAAAGGATATCGCTTGAATGGTAAACTGAAGAAGAATCAAAAATATGGTCAGAATGGGTTACATCAAAGGTATTTCCAATATGGATATTTCCAGCACAACACACCCGCTCCAGAATTGCACCAACCAGTGAATCCAGGTCTTTTATCTGATTTATATCCAGTTTTTCAGTTGATAATGTGCTTTGATAAAGATCGTGCTCGTCAGCTGAGATAAATTTGGTGCCCGTGGGGTATTTGCCCAGAGTGAAAACATCTTTATTGCTTATTTTGGATTGTTTTAAAGATAATAACGGAACGAATCTTCTTAAATAATTTTCATAATCCTGGAGATCGCCAATTTCAGCTCCAAGAAGAATTGCGCATGTATCTTTCCATTTGTTATCTAAATCCACCATATAATACCCACTAACAACGGAACGTTCTGGATATTTAAAAATGATTTCTCCCCTCAGGGAGTAATAGATTTATAAATTTTAGCAGAATAAAAATAGCATGATAGACGAATTGCAGAGGATAGGCCTAAGCAAAAGAGAATCGATGGCATATGTAGGATTGGTTGAACTTGGATTGACAACAACCGGCCCATTGGTTAAAAAAACCGGAATTTCGGCTTCAAAAATTTATAGCATACTTGACAAATTGATATCCAAGGGGATGGTAAGCGTGGTTACAAAAGAAAAAACAAAACATTTTTCAGCTACCAACCCGGAAAGATTACTCGATTATATGGCAAATAAACGAAAGGAGATTGAGAAACAGGAAAATGAAGTAAGGAAATTGATACCGTACCTGAAAGAAAAAAGAAGAGAGAATGAAGAAAATCAGAATGCCGAGGTTGCGTTTGGATTTGAAGGATTCAGAAATTTGGTAAACAAACTGATTGCAGATGCCAAGCCAGGGGATGAGTATAATTTTTTCTCATTTTATGCAAAAGACCCGGAAAAACATAAACAAGTATTTGAATTTTATAAGAAATTTGATCATGTTCGAAATAAAAAAGGCCTAACTGTACGTGGGATAATTCCCGATAATATAAAACATCTGGTAGGCAAACGAAGATCTGCAAAAATATGTTTTGTCGATTTTCCCGTACCAACAAATACTGCCATATGCGGAAATAAAGTACTTTTCACACCATGGGAAGATGAAACAGTGACCTATTTAATTTATTCAAAACATCTGGCAAAATCTTTCAACGAATATTTCCATTCGATATTCGACGGAAATTACAAAAAAGAGTGAACTACCGCAACAAGTCCTGAAGCCTTGCAATTGCTTCTTCTGATTTTCCCTGCCTGTTCATAATGATGACTGCCGGAGCAGCGGTAAACGCGGAATATGCCGCTAAGAAGGATTTGTTCATCTGATCATGCAAAGCAACATCATCGGCATCGCGCTTTCTTGTCGGATCACTTGCCCGCCTGGCGGCAACTTCCTGCGGATCGGCAGTTATAAGCACGAGCGCATCCACTTTCAGCAGTTTCAGATAATCGAATGGAACTCCGGGAAAATAACCCTGTGGAGTGCTGACGGAACAATGAGTGTCAAGAATGAATTTTCCTTTTTCCTTTGAAAGGTTTTTATAAACGATTTTCTGGACTTCCCTTTGTTTTTCAACGGGAATTTTTCGCATTTCGTCCCGGTCTTTTATTCCA
>CAZLMI010000084.1:0-229 GCA_964560865.1 Microcaldota archaeon | reverse complement strand
AGGTCTCCGAAGTTTCTTATAGTGTAATCTGTCTTGAGACCTTTCAGAACTGTCGTCTTTCCCGCACCGGGAAGCCCCATTACAATAATCATAATCGCACCTATTTAGCAAGTTCAGCCAGTGCAGGATAAAGCTCAAATGCCTGCATCTGCTCCATCTGTTCATACATTTTGTAAAGTATACCTACGGTAAGCAAAATTCCAGTACCAGTACCCATTGCACCGGTAAT
>CAZLMI010000083.1:0-4952 GCA_964560865.1 Microcaldota archaeon | reverse complement strand
GATTTCTAAAATGAGTAACACCTCGAATGAATGCAGCTGTCCGGCATTTGAGGTTAAATGGTTGTTTTTCCTGAATTCTGATAAGTGCCCTAGACATAAATAGATTACCCGTTTAATATTTATAAATGTTACTAAAAGTGGAGTTTTAGAGTTTATAAAAAGAAAAAAAGAAAATAAAAAAGATAAAGATCAGGAATTTTTCAATTTTGCCTTGCAGACATATCCTGAACCATCTACATAGTACATGAAACCTGCTTCTTTTTCAACTTTTTCTGTGCCTACTCTTTTTTTCTTACCTCTTTTATTGTGTTTCATTGGTGCAGCCCAAACAAAACCATCTTTACCTACATAGTAAAGATACCCATCCTCTCGACTTATTTTTTCATTTCCGATTTTTTTTCCCATAGGGGTCACCTTTCATAGGTCAATAATGACCTTGATTAATTACATCGACAATTATAACCAACGTCGACACGTCAATATCTTAGAGATAATTTATAAATCTATCGAGGAGTTTACGACGAATGGGCAGATATTTAATACTTTTGTTTTATGTGTGAAGACATGTTCTCTGTTTTTGCCAGACCAAAACCGTGTAAGATATTGACCATTCTTAAGAATAGTGAAACCATATGGCACCTCTCAAAAATCGCAAAGGAAACCGGAACTACATATGTATATGTTACAAAATTAATGACAAAACTTGAATCCTTCGGATTGGTGCTTATAGAATCAAAAGGCAAAAAAAGAGTTGTCAAGCTCACTGAGAAGGGAATGGAAATTTCAAAATTGATAGACGAACTCAGAAAAAGGTTCGAACAATGAAGATAATTTCAGGAAGCTCGAATGGATATTTTTTCGAGGGTATATTAATCGACGCTCCAAATGAAGTGACCTGGGTAAGTGACAAAATAAAAATATGTGTAATAACTCACGAACACTGCGATCATTTTGCAGGCATCAAAAATTTACAATGTGAAATTGGTGCATCGAAATTCTGCGCAGACACAATTAATGGAAAAATAGATAAATTTGGCTTGTGCTCCCTGATTGGCTTTGAGTTCCCGGATAAAAAAGTGAAGCGGATTTTAAGGGACGGGGACTTGGTTAAAGGAAATGAAATTGAACTCCGGGTTCTTGAAACCCCCGGGCATGCAAAAGGCGCGATTTGTTTGTATGCGGAAGAAAAAAAGCTGTTGTTCTCAGGAGATACTATTTTTCCGGATAGGGGAATGCCACGCGTGGATTTGCCTACAAGCGAACCTGAAAAGCTAAGGGAAAGCTACGAAAAACTAGCTGCACTGGAAATAGAAAAAATTTACCCAGGGCACGGGAAGATTATCGAGGAAAAGGATTACCTAACGAAAATATTATACGTGCTATGAAAATTCAATTTACAAAAATAACTATTTTTAACAACATTTATAAAAACTTTGCATGGTATACTAATTATAGAACGTGGACCATATGACATACGCAATCAAAAAACCAACAAGATTAATTTTAATTCCAGGAGCCACAGATGGCAATGAATCAAAACCAAGAGCATCCTGGATGATGCCACTAGCGAACAAAATCAGACATGAATTTGGTACTGAATCGCCGGGATTTCAGTGGCCGATATATAAAGAAACTTTTGGAGTAACAAATTGGTTGACTTTTCTTAGTAGACAAATAGAATCAAATGCTGATAGTGCAATAGTAACCCATTGCATAGGTGGCTACGGGGCATTGGAATTGATTAAAACCAATAGAATTGTCCCGCCGCACATGTTGGTTTTGGTTGCCCCGCCATCAGCTGAAAATTTGAATGACAACCCAAAACTAAAAGAACTTGCTGAAAAAGCAGTTGAAACAAAAACGCGGATCGTCTCGACTGACGGAAAAATCTTTATTTATTGTTCTGAAAACGACCCCTTATCGAGTTTGGCACAAAGCAGAAAGCTTGGCGAAAGGTTAGGTGCAGAAGTAATAGTAATTGATAACGCCGGGCACTTTGATAATGATGAGAATAGATTAATGATTGCAGAGAAAATATATCAGCTTCTTGGATTTACAAAATCTTCCTGAAACCAGGGGTCCACTCATCGGTTTTCATAAGAACGGATTCCACATTTTTTATTACATATGGGAATTCTTTCTTTATTTTGTCCATTATAGCATAATACTCATGATAATTGCTTACAACAAACTCTGCTTCAATATTCCACAGATTGCGGATAAAATACTGCACATTTGGGATATTTGAAATGAATTCAAGCAGCTTCTTCTCATCATCTTTATTATACCTGTCTAAATGGATAATCGCCTTGTACATTTCAAGCCCCAGTTTTCCCAAATCAACGCCAATCCGGTATTGAATGATTACGCCCGCATCTTTCATTAGCTTTAATCTGTTTGCAACACGCGTTGGATTGGAATGAACCTTCACTGCCAAATCAGTAAGCGGAATTCGTGCATTATTGACAATTTCGCCAAGAATAGCATGATCAAGATCAATTAGTGCCGGATTCATTGAATCCCCGCCAAATAAAGTCGGCTTCTCGATTTTATCAGTAAAATACATCTTAGGATATTGCTTTACATCAAGAAGTGCATCCCAGGTACAATTAACAATGACACTTCCGAATGTAGAAATCAGTTCGTTCTTCATGTCATAAAATTGATAATCGGATTTTGCATACACTCCGAAAATTAAATCCCAGACACCGTCACATTCACCCATCCAGTATACTTCTCCGGAGGTACGCAGATATTTGAATAACTTTTCTTTTGATTCAGGAATGTTTCTTAATTGCAGATAAAGTTTGTATAATCTGTATCCGATCCTATGCGGGTTAATTGCGACATTGAAGCTAGTAATTATTCCATGTTCAACAAGGCGTTTTATCCGGTATTCAACACTTTGTCTTGACTTTCGTGATAATTTTGCAAGCTTGTTTATTGGAATACGGCAGTTCTTATCCAATTCAGCAATGATTATGCAATCAGCCTTGTCTAATTTTATCCTATTTATTTCTACCATATATTTGCATTTTAGATGAAAAATAATATAAAACAATGTTTTTTGCTCAAAAATTGAAAATAACTTTAATATAATAGTAAAACCATAGTTACACATGCAAAAACACAAAATAAATGTGCAAGCTTTGGAAAAACGTTTTCCGGCCCGTTTTCCAGCGTACGCTCCACTTCCCGATAAATGGAAAAACGGGATTACTGGATGGCATATCAAAAATCCTATGGGACCAGGGTTATACACCATGGATGTGGAACACCTGCCTCCGCAGGTGCGAAAAAGACACAATGACCCAACAAGTGAACAGTCAGTTGCTACTAAGTATAATGGAACGGTATGCCTGCATTTTTGCCCGACATGTTTTAACAGAGAGGACAGAGTGTATGCAAAAACAAATCCAGATGGCACCAAAAACAGAATGCTCGACCTGGAAGGAACTATGAGAATAATTGATGACGCACGTGCAATTGCAGCAGCAGAAGGCCATAGCTTTGAGAGCGTCAAATTCCTAGGTCCCGGAGAGCTTTTGATGAACCCGGAGCTCTTCCGGATAATTGAGGAATACAGAAAACGAGGGATTATCCTGAATATTTTTACCAAAGGAGCATTGCTCGGAAGCGACAGACTTGCAGTACGGTTTCATGGGCAAAATGGAATCAAAAATGCACGCGAACTTGTAAGCAGATTAGCAACTTATGAAAATATAGGACTTATCTTTTCTTTTCAGTCATTTGTTCAGGAAATTCAGGATGCACTCGTAACCCGGCAAAATGGCGGACGAATAATTGGATTAAGGAATTATACTGATATACGAAACTATGCTCTGGAGAATTTGTTTAACTCTGGATTTTATGCAGCTGATGGCACCACTCAAAGATTATGCCTGATAAATGCACCGGTGCTTCCGCAAACAATTGAGGATGCCTTGGACATTTATATATTCGGATTAGAAAGGGGAACCCCGGTAATAACTACACCAACAATGGTGAGCGGTTTAGGAAAATGCCAGGTTGGAAAACAAACAACCGATGCATGGCACAAACAGCTGATTGAATTGTATGCACAAATCCATTTGTACAATCTAAGAAAAGGAGTGCAGACAATCGAGCAAATAAAAAAAGAAGAAATTTCTTCCTATGCAGGAACCGAGCCATGCAACCAGGTGGCACTAGGACTTTATTTGCGGGCAAACGGGATAGTGCAGATGTGCCCTGGAAGATTTGACAGCAGCACGATTTACGGGAACGTGTTTGAAACACCGCTTGCCGAAATATGGGAAAAATCACCGAATAGGCAGCTGGGCATGAACCCGCAAATGCGCCTGAATAATCATTGCCCTGCAAAAGATGCGCACACTCCAGGAGAAAACAACGTTCGCGCTTTTCAGTTTGGATTCTACGAAAAGGTGATGGAAAGATTAAGGGAATTACTAAAAAATAAATAAATACAATGAAACAAATCTAAGATTTCACAATCACCCATCCTTTTGGAAGCGTTGGTGAAGTATAAACCTCAAACACATCACGGAAATGATCGGACATACCTAAAAGTTGGTTCAATGACTCTGTATCTCCGACAGTTTGCATGAGTTTTATAAGAGCCGGGATTTCGGCGGATACCAGATAAGGGGCAGTATTCAATTTATCTGTTGCATGTACCCTTGCGCATCGTATTGCATCCTCTTTCTCACCTGCTTCAAGATAACGCAACGCTGCGGCATAAAAATATCCCTTTGCTTCGGCTTCCTTTGCCAATGACAACGAGTTATTAGATGGGGCCACGGATAACTTAAGACCATGCATTTCTTTTCCATCAAAAGCAGATGTACCTGACGGAGTTTGATTCCCAAATTGATTTTTGGCATGCCGTCTTCTGTGTCTTGACATAAAATAACCCTAAATAAAAAATTTCAGACCACTCTTAAGCTGGTCCT
>CAZLMI010000082.1:0-5011 GCA_964560865.1 Microcaldota archaeon | reverse complement strand
AGCTGGGGCTCAAACATGCGGTGATTAGTTCGGTCAATCGTGACGACCTTCCGGACAAAGGTGCAGGGCATTTTGCACATTGCATCAGAATGGTAAAACAAATGAATCCAAAAACAATTATCGAAGCATCAATTCCAGATTTTTCCAATAATGTGGATTCTATAAAGAAGATAGTGAATGCAAATCCTGCGATTATTTCCCATGATCTGGATGTAGTAAAAAGATTAACCCCGATTGCAAAAGACGGGAATTCGAATTACGAACTCTCTCTGGATGTTTTGCGCCAAATAAAAAGAATGAATCCGTTCATAATTACAAAATCCTCGTTAATGGTTGGAATGCGGGAAACCGAAATCGAAATATATGCTGCAATGAGACATTTAAGAAAATCCGGTGTAACTGTGTTAACACTAGGCCAATATCTGCCAGCTAACAAGAAAAACCTGAAAGTTCTGGAATATGTCAGACCAGAACAATTTGAAAAATATGAGACAATGGCATACAGAATGGGCTTTGATTACGTTGTTTCCAGCCCATTGGCAAGAAGTTCGTATTATGCCGGAAGACGTTTTATTGATCCGGAAGAGTAAGGAAAATTCATATTTGATTTTGCGAATAATGATTATCAAGCCAAACCAAGAAACGATTATTATAGTTTTCTGAGAAATAGAATCATGCAGAATGAAAGAAAGATAAGCATCGGTGGAATGGAATATCTTTTTACTTATTCATATTCCGGCAACAAACGGGCGATTGCAAAACTCGATGGGAATATTGTCCAGATTAAAATACCAAAATGGTGGCCAAAAAACCAGGTTGAACGGACAGTTGAAAATCTTGAAAAAAGGGCAATTTCCGGAATAGAAAGCGGAAAATGGAATTCAAAAACAATGAAAAAAATAGAATTTAGCGAAGGCCAGAGGATCAGGATTTTCGGGAAAGAATTTCTGATGGTTAAAAAAACGGGAAAAAAATCATCAATAAAAAAAACAGACTATTTTACGATAATAGAAATTCCCAGTGATTTTGAATTTTCCAAGAGCGTCATGAAAATACTCACAAGGGAATTACAGCCAATTGTAGAAAAAAGGGTGTTTGTTTATAATGACGCATACCTCCAGGCAATGGTCAGAAAAGTCAGATTAAGAGACACCACCTCCAGATGGGGGTCCTGCTCAAGGGATGGCAAGATAAATCTTAATTTCAGATTGTTGTTTGCACCGGAAGAGATACTTGATTACGTGATAGTGCACGAACTGGCGCACCTCAAACATAAGAATCATGGGGCTAAATTTTGGGAATTGATGGATAAAATCATGCCAAACCATAAAGAAAGGAGAAAATGGTTGAGGGAAAATGGCCATCGGATAGAAACCAGATATGCTACTTCTTCAGCTCTTCCTGCACAATCTTTTCCAAATCCTCGACCTTAGGAACATACTTGTGGTTCACAAAAAATGTCGGAGTACCACGTACGTTGGATTGCAATCCCTCTTCCTGCATTAATGAAACCTGCATGGACGTGGCGTTGTCAGAAAGGCAAGAAGAAAACTGGGAAGTGTTCATGCCAACATTTGATGCAAGTACGAGTAAGTACGGAACCCCACCTTTTGAAATGGCAGACTGATTCTCAAAAAGAACTTTCCGATACTCCCAGTATTTACCCTGGTTATTGGCACATACTGATGCAAATGCAGCTTCCTGGGAGTAGTTATGGGTTGGAATCGGAAATGTCTTGAAAACATAACGAACGCTGCCATTGTATTTTTGAAGAATATTTTGAAGAATATCTTCTGAATTTTTGGTATACGGACAGGTAAAGCAACCAAATTCAATTATCAGGACTTTTGCATTCGCAGGTCCGACATTAATCCCGTCAAAACTGTTTGGACAAATTGGCTGTGCACCAAAAACACCAGTTACCAGGCATTGCTCTGGATGAACCGGATCGCAGGTTCCGTATAAATAAATATTATAGACACCCTGAGCCAGAATTATTGCACTGGCAATGGAAAGTATGACAAAAATCCATGAAAGCAGTTCGTAGTACTTGCCCGCGAATTGGGCAAACCCCGGACGAACATTATAAAGTTGCGAAAGAATCTTTGCCCTTATTTTCTGGTCAAGTCCGGTTTCACAAGGTCTCAAGGTAAGCTTAAGGAATACACACTTAAAAGCTTCTTTTGCGAGTGCACGATAGCTCACACTGAATATTGAAAGAACTGAAAAAACGATAAACGCGATTATACATAGTACCATGAGGTAATCTCACCGGGAGTCAATTAAAGGTAGACGATATTATATTTAAATGTGATGTTTTCATTCGACAAAAAAAGAAACTAAAAACTCAGGATACAAAACACAATAAGTACGACTTTCGGGCATCTGATTGACCTACGGGTCAATTCAGCCCAAAAATTTCTAAATTTTCGGGCCCAGCGAGATTTGAACTCGCGGCCTGCGGATAACTACGGGTCCAGAGTTTCGGGTCAGGAGTCTTGATATATACTCAAGACACACGACTTCTCGACTCAGAACCCATAAAAGTCCGACGCTCTACCAAGCTGAGCTATGGGCCCAAAAGCAGTTCTCAGCCTAAGTCCTGAAAACCAGTGAAAGATGTTTTCTACTAAAACTATTTAAAAAGATGACGTCCATTAACATTTTCTATCCAAAACCGGAAACCCGGTACTGGAAAGGAAATTATTCAGTCATACTTATGCCAGGCTGGCAGATCGGTTATGCGGCCGCCTGCAGTCGCTTTGGTGAGGTTTTAAGGAATTAAAACCAATGAACGGCATAAAGCGGCATAGAGGGGTTCGACTCCTCTGCCTGGCTTTTTATTTTTATAATTGAGCGTTTTCAGTTTCAAGTCTTGAGTTTTGATTTCAGCTAGTCTGATGGTTTTTATTTTTGAGAAATCTCAAATATATTCTTATTTTTAAGTCTTCATCAATAATACATATAATACCATAAAAAAACATAAATTTATAAATAATAAGAGAGTAAGATTATACACATCAATATATACTACTAAACACAGTGTTGGTTATGACCCTTAAACGAATCCCACCCACACCAAAAGTTAATGCACCAGCGAAGCCAGGTGCATGGTGGGAAAAAATCGAAATAAGATTGCCGGATGGTGCACGACCGGCAATACACGAAGTTCCACCAAAAGAGATGCCGATTCGACCAGTACGAGAAAGCCAGGTTCAATCAGCACCAAAAAGCCCAAATCAGACCGGAGAGGAACAATTTCAGGTAAATGAACACGACCGAAGAGACCCCAAAGCAAGCTCATTGGGTACTTCGAGAACGAAGTATTCGTTCTCGAATCCTCAGGAACGAATAGTCGTCAACCATGACAATAGTAACGGTCATGGTGCACCATGTTCTGAATCACCAGAACATGATTGTCCTGAAGTCCCTCATTCGGTCGTAAATTCCCAAATTGTGGTCGCTGCAAGCAGCGGGGTATCAGACCCACAATTTGTGAATGAACCGTCAGTAATACGTGATTTAAGAACAGCTGCAGCCAGGGGAGATACCGAAACTTTAGAACGTGCAAAAAGGGCAGTACGTGGTCCGCCAACAACATCGGACGCAGCAATTTCTTTAGAAAGAAAGGAAGGAGAACCAACCGCCGTATTTCGAGTACGCCAGGCAGTAGAACTTGGAAATAACGAAGTAGTTGACCAGGTAAGGAAAATGGTGGGTATTCCACAATATGGCACCACCCGACCAACACAAGATCGCGATTCAGTTATGTTTCGGGTCGACGCGGCATTAACAACCGGGGAGGTTACAAGAGATGAGATAAAACAATTTGTAAATCCAACCGGGTTAAGACGCTTATGGAGACAGCACCAAAAGGCAGTGGTATTTGTAATAATTGCCGCATTGACAATAGTAATCGCCACCATGACCATGGCAATAAAAAGTTTAGTGAAAAACGACAAGGACAGAATGATGGATGAGATTGCAGCTGTTTTGAAAAGTGAGGAAGGAACAATAAAAAACAGTGTAGAAAACTGGCAACTTGACAGTGCCAAAAGCCTTGGCCACAAAATCTGCCGGATTAGAACGAAGGGGATAACTGAAGATGGCCTGGATTCAAAAGGACTTGCGACCGAATTTAGGATGGCAATGCAGCAATATAAAGGAGTTCCTGTAACCCGGCATCATGGAACTGTGGATTTGGAAACCGTTTTCAGAGTATATGATTATCTGGTAGGAGACAACAATGGATTAAGATATTATAGCTCGCCAGTACCGGGAAGGGGAAGAAGCAATGAGAGCACCTCCCAGGTACGCGGAGGGAATTGTGTTGAAATGGCAAGATGGCTTGCATCAATATTCGAGTATAGCGCAGTAAAAACAGTGGGTGTCTTTGTTTATTACGAAGATAGCGGAAGAGGGCATGCGTATCCGGCAGTGAGGGTTTCTGGCATTAACAATGACAATTATATCAAAAAAATAATCATACGACAAATAGCACGAAGGTATGCAAAAGAGATAACAGAGCAGTTAGAAAAAGAAAACGATGGAGAAAAATTAAAAAAACAACTGGCAATCCTGTCCGGTACAAGAGAAACCGAGCTTGAATTATCAGGTGAGGTACAAAAAAACAGCGGGAATGCAACCCAACAGGTGATAACCGAAAGATTTTTAGAAAGATACCGGAAGTTGAGGATGCTGGAGAATCTGGACGAACAGCAGGGAATTGAATTTGAAGCACAAACTGCAGATTTGATGGTATTTCTTGAAAGAACAATTACATTTATAGATATTGATAAACGCACTGCCAAAGAAATGATTGAAGTAAGAATGGGCAAAGGAATGGCAACTTCAGAGGAAATAAACCGAATGGTTGGAACATATATCCCATTTGAACTCCAACGCAGGATACCCGGGGAGTTGTTAAATAGAACCGTCCACCCATTGACGGGAATTCCGAACGAAAGAATTACTGGAATTGTAGAAACATGCAAACGTGATAGGGAAGTAC
>CAZLMI010000081.1:0-5079 GCA_964560865.1 Microcaldota archaeon | reverse complement strand
AGTCCGTCTGCTTTAAGTTTTTTTAACATAAATTCTGCGGTTGGCGCAGAGCAATAATCGAGGTCAATCACTTCGCATCCTACGCTCATCAGGCCTGCATTTATCGCGTTCTTTAACGTTTCTCCGGTAAGCCTTCCGTCTCTAGCAACAACCATTCTCCCGCGTTTGAAATAAACTCCAATTGCCTTTGCTATCTTCATTGATAATTCCGGAGTCAGGAAATCAAATTTTCCTCTTACCCCGTTTGTTCCAAAGAGTCCTGCCATTTTTTAATCCACTCCAATGTTCTTTCTAATCCATTTTCAAGGTCTGTTTCAGCTTCGAAACCAAGTGTTTCTTTACTTTTTTTCATATCTGCATAGGAATACATTATATCTCCCGGCCTTGTTTGGGAAAATTCCGCTTCAACCTCGGTTTTCATTTTCTTTTTCATTATCCCAAGCAAATCCAATACTGTTACCTGTTTTCCGGTTCCGACATTGAATACGTTTCCCACTGCTTTCTTTGATTTCATTGCCAGGATATTCGCTTTCACCACATCATCTATATAAACGAAATCACGCGTCTGCATCCCGTTCCCGAATATTGTTGGGTTTTTTCCTTCTGCCAATGCTTTTGCGAATATGCTTATGACTCCGGAATATGGGGATGCCGGATTTTGTCTGGGGCCATACACGTTGAAATATCTAAGCGATACTGTTTCGAGTTTTTCCTTTTCATAGTATTCCCTCATCAGCATCTCCCCCATACGTTTAGAATCGCCATAGTTCGAAGTTGGTTTTGACACTATTCCTTCGTGCAATGGTGGCTGTGCCCGCCCATATACTGCTGCTGATGATGCAAAAATCACCCGTTTCACTTTTGCATTTACTGCCGCATTAAGCAGGAGTTTTGTTCCCCTGATATTTATTTCCCATGTTTTTCCAGGATGTTTTATTGATTCCACAACCGATATCTGGGCCGCTTCATGGAATATCACATCTGTGTTGTTGGTTAATTCTGCAAGCAGATTCCTGTCGGTTATGCTTCCTTTTACGAATTTTACCTTGCTTTTGAATCCATTGAGGTTTTTTTCACTGCCCGTAGAAAGGTCGTCCAGGATTGTAACCTCATTCCCATCTTTTACCAATGCTTCCGCTATATGTGAACCGATAAATCCCGCTCCGCCTGTTACCAATATTCGTGCCATGTCATTCCCAACATATTTATTCTCTATCTTTTAAAATCTCTTCCATGGAAATAATTATCCTTCGTCTTGGCCATCGTCTTCCGCGTGATGAGCGGATGACTACGCATATCGCGTTGGTTGCCAGGGCATTTGGTGCCAAAAAGGCAGTTTATAGCGGTCAGCATGATGCAGGTCTTGAATCCAGTGTTTCCCGTCTTGTTGGGCAGTGGGGCGGTGATTTTTCCATTTCACATGAGAAGAATTTTCGCAGGTTTCTGAAAGAAATGAAATCCACAGGTTTTGTTCTTGTTCACCTGACTATGTATGGTTTGCCCCTTTCAAACAGGCTTTCTGATATTAAAAAGAATGAAAAAATAGTTGTTATTGTTGGTTCTGAACAGGTTCCGGCCGAGATTTACCAACTGGCGGATCATAATATCTCTGTGACATGCCAGCCGCATTCCGAAGTTGCTGCGCTTGCAGTTCTGCTTGATCGTTTACAGGACGGGAAAGAGCTTTTTCAGGAGTTTTCAGATAATTTTCATGGAAAAGTGCGCATCGTGCCCTGTGAGAGGGGAAAGAATGTTCAGAAGACCGACCAAAAATAGCTAAAAATGGTCGGAAGTCTGAACAAAAGAGAACATTTTTAAATAAACATATTCTAAAGCTATAATATGGAAGTTATTGATAAACTCTATCGTATTGCGCTTGAAAATTCAAATTTAATTAAGGACTATCGAAAGCGTTATTTATACGCTTCTATTCATGGCATACTTCGGTCATCTTCCAAAGGCAAAAAACCAATTGTAATCCTTTCAGGTATACGGGGAATAGGAAAAACCACGCTTATGCTACAATTGTTTAGTAATTCAGAACACGCATTTTATTTTTCTGCAGATTCAATAATTGTAAGAACTTCTTCGATCTATTCTATTGTAGAAGAAGCACAAAAACAAGGATACACTGCCATTTTTATAGATGAAATACACAAATATCCTCGTTGGATTGAAGAACTTAAAAATATTTATGATGATTTTAACCTAAATATTGTTGTTTCTGGTTCTTCTACTGCAGCCCTGAAAAAAGGAAGCATATTGCTTGGGCGTCGGGCTATAAACCTTCCATTGCTCCCCCTTACATTTGCAGAATTTTTTTATCTTAATGAAGGCAAGGAATATACTGCCACCATTGGTGATGTGTTGGACAAGAAAAATACCATAAAATGGCTTGCGGATCATCCCGATGTGGAAGCTCGTTATAAAGAATATCTATTACATGGTGGATTTCCTTTACGAATTGAAGATGATTCCATTGTTTTTCGTTTGGTAAAAAGAATGATCTATGAAGATGCTTTGGCAGAATTTAGTCTCACAAAAAATAAGGTTGATATTGCAGAGCGAATGCTTGGATTCCTATCCGTATCCACTCCGGGTGAATTTAGCTATACCTCTTTTTCATCAATGAGTGGTTATTCCAAATCAACAGTTTATGAATCGGTTATTCTTCTTACTGAGTTGGAGATACTTCGTATTGTTGAAGAAGAGAACCCTAAATCAAAAGTAAAAAAGACAATAAAATTGTTGTTTTCTCATCCCAATCTCCGGGCTGCATTTTCAGGACAACTTATGAAAGAACCTGGCGTCGGAGCAATGCGGGAAGAATATTTTCTTTTTCATATGGCTTATCTAGGGTTGCCAGTGTTTATACCTAAAAAAGGCAGGAAGTTTCCGGATGTTTTGTCCACTGGAAGATTACTATTTGAAATTGGCGGAAGCTCTAAAACCAGCAAACAGTTTATGGGTCAAACTGGCGTTGTTATTGATGATGAAAGGCTCATTGTCCTTGGTTTTGTGAATAATGTTCAGAAGACCGACCAAAAATAGCTAAAAATAGTCGGAAGTCTGAACAAAATTGAAAGTCTGATGCCGAAAAATTTATTTTTTGGTTGTAATGACAGTTTCTGTCATTCTGATTTCAATAATTACGTAAAAATTGAAGTCAAAGTTTCAATAATTGTAAACTTTCCTCTGGAAACATCAGAAATACTGCAAGTGGTAATTTGTTTTCACTAAATATATCTTTTGTCAGATAAATCACTTCTTTTTTCTCCTTATCTATCCTTCCAAATTTACATTCAATCTTAAAAGATTTCTCACTGAGTTTCACTACAAAATCTATTTCCCCATTTCTTTCCTTTTCAAAATTGGCGTATCTTCGTATGTCAAAATCATTTTCTTTGGTTTTTTTATCCAAATAATCAATTATGGCAGTGTATGCACTCAATTCAGCCAATTTCCCCATGGTCGTATTATCAAGGTCAGTAGTCTTCACAGAGAATATTTTTCTACTTTTGAAAAGTGCCAACCAGTAGATGAACGGATCAGTAAAATATATTTTTTTATTTTTAGGAGCCCCAGATCCGCTTTGTCTTGCCTTTTCAAGGTAATTTACGACAAACATGTCTTTTAATAACTCCATATATTCCCCCACGGTGACGTGATTTATTCCTTTTGCAAGAGAACTCCACGAAACATCATTAGTCATTGCATCCGTAATGCCATTTATTATCTGGTTTGCTGTTTCCGAAGAACGTTTCACTTTTGCCAAACCACCATCAATCCATGCTGAGTAAATCGAAAAGATATCTTCGGACAGTATCTCTTTTTTATGGAATGTGTTTATTGCACGAATGTACCCACCGTGGATAAAATACCTGTATAATACCCAATTGAGCCGTTCGAGCTGGTTTATTGCTTCTTTGGTATTTTTTGGTTTTACTCCATATACTGCTGCAACTTCCCTAAAAGAAAGAGGATAATACCTAAATTTATACTGACCATCTGCCATTCTTCCGGGCAGCCTTTCACTTTTTTTCATTATATTAAGTAAATTTGATCCAGTGAGTATGACGTGCTTTCTTTCAAAAAAACTTTCATCCACAAGTGTTTTTATCGTTCTTTCCCATTCTTCAACAGCATTTATTTCATCTATAAAAATATAAATCGGGCTATATAATTTTTCAACGGTTTTCAATGTATCTGCAAGGTCAAACCTGTCCTTTATCATTTCTGCGTCCAGATAAAAAACGTCTGTTGGTTTGTCATTAGATATATCTGCGATTTTTTGTTTTATCCATGTGGTTTTTCCTATTTGTCTTGGTCCATACGTAATAATCACTCCTTTTTTCAAAGGCAGATAATCCTTTCGTGAATATACATATTCATATTCCATTAATTTTCTCAGATGCCTATCATTTGCCTGCCAGTCCTTTGTATTCCACCACGGATTCTGCGCGACAATATCCTCAATTTTCATGATTTTATAGGATTCAAACTGTTTATAAATATATGTAATAATTGAAAGTATGATTTCAATAATTACGTAAAAATTGAAGTCAAAGTTTCAATAATGTCATTCCATACCAATGTTTCGTCTCAGGCCCATCAGCAAATATTTATAAATCTCGCATGAATTAACTCCAGTGAGGTATTAATTATGGTTCAATTCGCAGGTGTAAGATTTTATAGGACTGAAGCTGAAAAACTTTCAGACAAGCCATTTTCAAAGATTAATGTAAATCTGGCAGTCAAAGACGCACAAAAGCTTTCAAAAAAAGAAATGCATTTTGTTTTTTCCTATGATGTGGATTATTTTCCAAAGGTTGCAACTTTGAAAATGTTAGGTCATCTTGTTGTTGTCGGAACTGAAAAAGAAATAAACAATACCCTTTTGCTATGGAAAAAAACCAAAAAGGTTCCGCCAGCATTAGCTTCTCCGATTGCGAATGTAATTGCATATTCTTCTGAAGTTAATGGTGTATTGGTTGCAAAAGCAATCGGAATCCCGGTGCCGGTGGTTCCGCCGAATATCCAGCTTAATAGATAATGCTGTTTTTTTATTGGTCTGGTGGA
>CAZLMI010000080.1:0-5088 GCA_964560865.1 Microcaldota archaeon | reverse complement strand
GGGAAGTATTGACGGGGATTCACCGGCGGCAATGAGATATACTGAAGTTCGCATGGCAAAATTAACAGAGTACGTACTTGCGGATATTGAAAAGGAGACAGTGAACTGGACAGACAATTTTGATGGAACTTTGAAAGAACCAGAGGTAATGCCGGTAAGATTCCCGAATTTGCTGGTGAACGGAACTAACGGAATAGCAGTTGGCATGGCAACCAATATCCCGCCGCACAACATGACCGAGGTAATAGACGGGACAATTGCAGTAATTGACGGTGCCGATGAAAACCAGCTGATGAATATAATAACCGGACCGGATTTTCCGACAGGAGGAATGATTGTCGGGAGAAGAGGGATACAGGAAGCATATAAAACAGGACGAGGGATAATCCGCGTTCGCGGCAAGGCTGAGATAGAAGAACGCAAGGGAAAACAGGTAATCGTAATAACCGAAATCCCTTACCAGATTACAAAAACCGCGATGATTGAATTCATAGTCGAAGCGGTAAAAACAAAACGAATCGAGGGAATAAGCGGAATCCATGACCGTTCGGATAAAGCGGGAATCGAAGTCCTTGTTGACGTGAAAAAAGGATATGACGCAAACGTCGTATTGAACCAGCTTTATGCCCACAGCCCTCTGGAAAACACTTTTGGAATAATAAGCCTGGCGATTGTAAAAAAGCAGCCCAAACTACTCACGCTTTATTCACTTGTTAACGAATTCATTGAATTCAGAAAGGAGATAGTAACCAGAAGATGCCAGTTCGAACTCAGACAGGCGGAAGAAAGGGCACATTTGCTTGAGGGATTGAGAAAGGCACTGGAGGATATTGACAATATAGTTAATTTCCTTAGGAAATCAAAGGATATATCAGCTGCACGTGCGGGACTTATGGAAAGATGGTCTTTTAGCGAGAAACAGGCGGATGCGATACTTGAAATGAGACTGTCGAAGTTGATTGCACTCGAAAGGGAAAAGATAGATAATGAATATAACGAACTACTGAAAACGGTTACATGGCTAAGGGAAGTGCTTGCAGACGTACAAAAGGTATTGGAAATAATCAAAAATGAACTTCTTGAAATCAGGGAAAAATTCGGCGATGCACGAAAAACAACAGTCATCGAAGCAGAAGATGATGCGACAATCGAATCACTTGTTCCAAATGACAAAGTCATTGTAAACATCACCCAACGGGGATATGTAAAAAGAGTCGGCCTGGATGAATACAAAACCCAGCGAAGAGGCGGGAAAGGGGTAATTGGTGCGGAAACAAAGGAAGAAGACTTTGTGAGGGATATAATCGTAACCAAAAACCATAATTACATCCTGTTCTTTACCGATAAGGGACGCGCATTCTGGCTAAAGGCATACCAGATTCCAGAGGCAGGGAGATATGCAACCGGAAAATCGCTTGTGAACCTGCTTGAACTCAAGGAAGAGAAAATAACCTCATGGATAAGCGTGCCGGATTTCAATAAAGAGGAATACCTTGTAATGATAACACGAAACGGGATTGTAAAAAGAACATCTCTCGATAATTTCTCAAGACCAAGGAAAACGGGAATAATTGCGATTACATTGAAGGAAGGGGACGGGCTTGTGGAAGTTATCAAGACGAATGGCAAGCAGGACCTGCTGATTGCAACCAAACACGGGCAGGCAATAAGGTTTAAAGAAGAGGAAGCACGTGAATTAGGCAGAACAGGACAGGGAGTAATCGGAATCAGACTGAAGGATGATGATGACGCAGTTGTTGGAATCGCAGCATGCGTAAAGCCGGCAGTGCTCACAGTCACTGAAAACGGATATGGAAAAAGAACTGCGATTGATGAATACCGGGTTCAGGGCAGAGGGGGGTCCGGAGTAATCAACATCAAAACCGAGGGAAGGAACGGGTTCGTTGTCGGCGTCCGCGCAGTTGATGATTCAGACGAAATGATAATAATGAGCTCCCATGGACAGACAATACGGGTTCCGATAAACGGAATATCGGTTATTGGAAGGAATACACAGGGAGTCAGAATAATCAGGCTCGAAGAAGGAGAAAAAGTTGCAAGCTTTGCAAGAGTGGCAAAAGAGGAAATTGTGGAACAGGAAGCAGAGAAGCTGACTAATGGCGGGGTAAACGATGCGAACATCCCTCCAGAATCAAATAATGCCACCAGCCATGAAGAAAAAATAAATCAGGACAATGATCACGAGGAAACTTAATTGCAACGCAATTGATTTACTTGCTAAGCAATTCGGCTATTTTTGTTTTAAGCCGGGTTCGTGCCATTGTATATTCTCGTTCATCTTCTTTTTCCAGTTCACGAATTCTGAGAAAAGTCCTGAAAGAAAGTAATGGATCTGCCAAAAGCCATTCTTTCAAAACAACTGACGCAGGTGATTCCGTAGCATCCAACGCAATTGATAACTCGCCCACATCATCCCCCAGTTTTAGTAATAATAAACGCGCATTTTTCTGAAGCTCGAGCAATTGAGGGTTGGTAGTTACCCCGATCATTCTTGGGTTGTCAATAAGTAAAACTAATTTATCAAATTCACCTCGTAAAAATGGCAGCTCCATTTGAAGAGAAGTTGCGACGGTTCCCAAATGAAATCCAGTGGAATCTCTTAATGCAGTTCTTACAATCGCTGCCATTGGACGGGGGAGTCTTGCAATGATTGCACTCATTTCTTCTTCACCTAAAGAAGTAAGTCCGGGCAGTTTTGTCAGCAATGGAACAACCGACGGATCGGAAGTTTTGTATACCACTTCAGGTACTATTGCTTGTTTTTTTGGTTTCGCAGAGTCAGATTTTTTGGAGGACCGTTTTTGCGGACCATCAACAACACCTATTGGAAATCTGGCGCCATCTATTTCTGCCAAAAGCAGTGCAAACCACAAACTCGGAGAGGTAGCAAGTACCTCATCTGGTGACTTAACACTCATTTGCCCGATTGCATGAGCGTATAAATCTCGAAAATCCGAACCACCATATCTATCTACTTTAGAATTATCGATTCCAAGTGCCCGGCAAATACCCAAACATGCCAATAAAGATTCATGATCTGATAATGGGGTCGATGCATCTGAACTTCCTGGTTGTTTATTAGTACTTGCAATAACCCTGGTACGGATACCCTCCTCAAGCGGTGCGAGAGCATCTGAAAGACGATTCATCCGAACAAGCGGAGTAAGCATTGCTTTCAAAACTTTTTCAAAATCAATACGCCGTGCACCTGGATTTCTAATTGGTCTTTGAGCCATGATATCACCTAAATAATACTAATGTTATGATACATGGAAAGTAAGGATTATAAAATAATGTGCAGAAATGTCAAAAAGAGGTATACTCTTCCCAATGGCAGTCGTTTGAAATGCCCTTGGATTTCAGGAATTCCATTGCAGTGCTTTTCACCTGTTCATCCGGGTCATGACATGCAACATACTTAAGGATTAAAAGGGAGAAAACACGCGGATTTGACGAGAGGGTACTGATAAGTTCATGAATCACTCTGAGTCTCGCGCGGGAATCTTTTGTCGCTAGTTTTTTTATATCTGAAATGACTTTTTTGGCCATGTTACTGCCTCTCGTAATGGTAATATGGTTACAAATGTTTATAAATGGTGATGTTTGATGTAAAATGCTGATTTAATTGCCGGACAGTGCAATGCAATTGCCAATAAGCAGCATAATTCTTAAAATATATCAAACAAAGTAAGTATGGCAACAATGACGATACCGTCCCAGACTGATATATGATGACAAGAGTAGCTACTGAGTTGCTATAATATTCCAACAAAATGCAGTGATAACGAAGCTTTTTATTTTCTCTCGCCCAAATGATATTTGTTCGATTTTTAGGGAGGTAATTATATGAAACTAGTTGTTCAGGAAGCACCGGCTCTTAAAGCAGCAATAGACTCAGTCGTCAGTCTGGTTGAAGAAGGTCAGTTTGAGATAAAAAAGGAGGGATTGTATTTGAAAGCAATGGACCCTTCGCAGATTTCAATGGTATCATTTTCAATGCCAAAAGAGGCATTCGTAGAATATGAAGTGGATGAGGAAAGAAAACTCGGACTGAATATTTCACAATTTGCAAACGTACTTTCACGAGGCAAACGGGGGGAAAAAGCAGAACTTTCAGCTGAAGACGGAAGACTGGTAGTCAAGTTCTATGCAGACAAACGCAAGAGAACGTTCAAAGTACCGCTGCTAGAGATAGGAGAAGGCGTTTCAAGAGAACCAAAAATCGAATTCAAGAGCCATGTAAAAATAAATGCAGAAGCATTCAAGGAAACACTTAAGGATGCCAAACTGGTTAGCTCACACGTACGGCTCGTTCTTGATAAAGAAAAATTTATTGTAGATGTAAAAGGAGAAAACGGGGATGTAAAGGCAGAATTCGAGAATGGCGGAAAGGAAGTCCTGGAGATAACAACCGAAAGCGGGGCAAAGGCAACATTCCCATTACAATATCTGGAAGATATGGTCAAGGCTTCAACCGCAGCTTCGCCATTGACAATAAAGCTTGAAACCGACAAGCCAATGAAGCTTGAATATGAGATGGAAGGTGCAAAGGTTGCATATTTCCTTGCTCCGAGAATTGAGAGCGATTGATGATTGGTGATTGATATGACAAAACGAATACAACATCGAAAAAATAATGCAGAACCACCAAAAAATAGGAAACTCGAACTTAGAAAATTCAAAGAAAAATCTGGAACGGATGTCCCGCCTGATTTGAAAGAAACGGACAAACCAGATCAGGATACTTCGAAGAGAAATAAGCCGCAGCATTATTCTGATCCAACATCATATTGGGCACAGGGTGAATCTAATACCCCAGACGTTCCACCTGATATGTCTCCAAGGCAGCGTTATTCTTACCCAACATCATATTGTGCACAGGGTGAATCTAATACCCCAGACGTTCCACCTGATATGTCTCCAAGGTTAGACCATGGTGATGATGAATAATCTCTAATATATATGAAATTTATTGACGCAGATGCATAAAATATGCAGGATAAATTTGTGACAAAGCTTGTTGCACAACTAACTAATTGAGAACGATATTTCTAACCAACCTTTCAA
>CAZLMI010000079.1:4079-5095 GCA_964560865.1 Microcaldota archaeon | reverse complement strand
GGAAGAACAGCCTGAAGAGGACAATGATGAAAAACAGACATCCGAAGAAGAAATGACCCCTTATGAAGATACTAAAGTAGATATCGCCGGGGAAGAAGCAACCATAAAACGCGCAATTCCAAAAAGAGACGATGATGAAGTAGTGATACTTCCTGAAAATGAAACTGAAGATAATATGGAAATAATTGAAACCCCTGAAGAAGAAAATCCGGAAAATGAGGATAGTGAAACAACGGAAAATACAGATGAAAAAAGTGAAAAATCGGAATCGCACTCTGCAGGGGAAGAATCCGAAGAAGTACAACCTGAAGGGACTAAAGACGAAAGTGAAGATTCCGAAGAAATGCATGAAGACAACGAATCAAAAACAGACGAGGAACATATTGAAAGAATAAAAAAACAGATTGACATAGCCCCCCCACCTCCGCCAGACACACTGCTTATGAGCGAAGAATCAGAAGAAGAATTGTTAACACTTCCAGTAAAAAAAGATGAAGAAACAGAAGAAGAAACAACACTTTCCGATAACCTCCAAAAAAATGAGGAGACAAAAGAGAAATCAGGACCACTTACCGCAATACCAGTTAAACAAAATGAAGAGAAAAATTTAACGGCAAACGAAAAAACAGCACCGTTTGAATGGGCAGAAAACAAGCCAGTTGAAAATGAGGCAGAAGGATATGTCCCACAGGCAGAAGAACCTGAAAAACCGAACATGAGCAGAATAGGAACCAGCGTTGTGGGCGGGATTCTGATGGGTGTTGGTGTCGGAATAGCATTGACCATATTAAAATTTGACATGACTACTGTTGCGATTGCTTCGGTATTGCTGGCAATTGCTTCAGGAATTTATTTCCATTTCATATTAAAATATGCCTAAAAAAGAAAATTAAACAGATAACCAATAAGCAAGATTCCAATTGCAACAAGCCCAAAGAAAAGAATCAGAAGTTTCAGCTTCATGATCCTCCTTAGTATAATCGCCTCCGGAAGACTTAATGCGGAAGCAGCCATTA
>CAZLMI010000079.1:0-4069 GCA_964560865.1 Microcaldota archaeon | reverse complement strand
AAAGCCAATGCAGTCCCGAGAGGAACCCCCTTTTCGAAAAGAACGAATGCTATTGGAAGGACGGCAGCGCAATTGGCATAAACCGGGATTCCTATAAGCACCGCAATTGGAACTGAAAAAATTCCGCCGCTCGAAACGAATGAATGCACGACATCATCTGGAATAAATCCGTGTATACCGGCACCAATTGCCACACCGAGCAAAATCCAGACCCACAGTTTAGAGACAATGGAGGACGCTTCCAGATAACCAAAAACAATGCGCTCTTTGAATGAAGCGAATTTTGCTTCTTTTTTCTTTTTGTCTGTGAAGATATCCTGAACCAGGTATTGTTCCAAACCACGGTCTTTAACCAAAAGGCCAATCACAACACCGAGAATAATCCCGGATATAAGATATGCCACAGCAACTTCAAATCCAAAAAAACCAAACAAGACCACAAACGCATATTCATTTACAAGTGGGGAGGTTGCCAGAAAGGAAAATGCAACTCCTAAAGGAACACCTGCTTCGATAAAACCCATGAATATCGGAATTGAAGAACATGAGCAAAATGGGGTAATTGCCCCAAAAATGGATGCAACGATATTTGGGATAACCGGAATCCTGTGTGAAAGCAAATCACGGATCTTTTTCTTGGATAGATATGTTCTGGCAATACCCATTATGAAAATCATGACGAAAAGCATTAACAGTATTTTTATGCTGTCATAGACAAAAAAGGACAACACAGAACCAAGGGTAGAGCCATGGGTTATACCCAGCAAATCATAAATAAGCAATTGTGAAAATGCCTCCAGCAAATCAGTCATTTATTATCATCTTCGCAGCAGCAGCAACCCCGTTCTTTTGATTTCTTTTCGAGTTTTTTGTCCAGTTTATCAAGAATTGAGTCGACAAATCCTTTTTTCCTGCCTTTATCTTTTTCTTTTTCCATTAAAACACCCAGGGCACTATTTTTTTAGGCCAATTGAGCCAAGAATCTTGAAAACATCCTTGTTTTTTATTGAATAAATGATATATTTTCCGTCCCTCTTTTGTTTTACGATTCCGAATCTCTCAAGCTTGTTGAGCTGGAGTGAAACCGTAGATTGCGAGCGTTTGACATGAGGGTATATCTTACAAACACATCGCTCGCCGCCAAGAAGAAATTCAACTATCCTAAACCGGGTTTCATCAGAAAGCGCCTTGAATAGCAAAAGCTGTTTCTTCATATTTATATATGTAAATACGTAAATTTATAATACTACGGATTCAGTTTGAAATAAACACGACGGTTGGTTTTCCCCTTGTTTTCAAGTTTCAGGATTTCTATCTGGCCAACTTCCTTAAGGCTCCTGACGTGTGTGCCACCATCGGCCTGAATATCGATTCCCGGGATTTCGACTATACGCAATTCGCTGATTGAAGGGGGCAATACTCCTGCTAGTTTTACAACTCCTGGAATTTTCATGGCCGCTTCCCTAGGAAGGGAATAAATTTTCAGCACAGCATCCTGTTTGAGAAGTTCATTCGTACTTCTGACCAGTTCGTCAAACGTCCCGCGGTCAAATGTATCCAGATCAAAATCGAAACGGGTTTTATCCTCTTCCAGCTGGTTTCCGGTAATCAATGCCCCGAGTTTGCTGTTCATGGTGCCTGCAAGCACGTGTGCAGCAGTATGCATCCTCATCAGCTTGTATCGCCTTTCCCAATCCAGCACACATCTGACGCGGTCTTGAGTTTTGAGTCCTGAGTCCTGCCCGGACATTTCCATTTCATGAACTATTTCGCCATCTTTTTTCATTACATTCAAAACCCGAAATCTGCCACCGGAAACCGGCAACAGGAAACCAGTATCTCCCGGCTGGCCACCGCCTCTTGGATAAAATATATTTTTATCAAGAGTGATATATTTTCCATCTTTTACGGATTGAACGGTTGCCTCGCATTCTTTTACATAGCTATCGGAAAGGTAAATCTGGTCAGACATCAAATCACACTATTTTATAAACATAGAAAAGAATAATAATATTGAACAAAAAAGAGATTCGGGTGATATTCATGGGAGACGATGAAAAAGGGCCAATGATGTTCAGAAAACCTCCAGAAGAGCAAAAATCCGGACTTGACCGGTGGGCAGGAGCAAGGATAGTCAGGGGCGGGGAACAACTGGCAAGACAGACAACGAGGCAAGCAGAACTGCTGTTCAAAAACGCAATGACAGGAGCGATAAAGGATGCCATGAAACGAGATCCCGGAATGGCTGAAAAAATGAGTGAAAGCCAGATGGCGGAACTGATAAGGGGAATAGGAACTGAAACAACCGTGATAGAAATACGGCAACCCGGCATGGGAACTAAAACAGCCCAGGTGTAAAAATGAAAAAAGAAATATACAGCGTAAAGGTAACATTTAAGGGGAAAAAAAGAATACTTTCTTTAGTAGTAGGGGACGAGATAAACCTGATTTTAAGTGATTTGGATGGGAATATACTGGAACACATAAAACAGGATGCCAATAATTTGCAGTTCTTCCAGTCAAAAAAGTGATTCACTATGTCCCAGACAAAAATTAACGCAGCAAAAGGCGCACTTGAATACGTTAAAAACGGAATGACAATTGGCCTGGGCAGTGGAACTACTGTCCGGGAATTCATTAAACTGCTGGGTGAAAAAGTAAGAAACGGCTTAAAAATAAAGGTAGTCAGCACGTCTTTCGATTCCCGCATGCTCGCACTTGGTGAAGGAATTCCTGTTGTTGAACCAGATGTTATCGATGATATTGACCTGGCAGTGGACGGTGCAGACAAAGTTACTAAAACTGCTTTACTTAAAGGTGGTGGCGGAGCGCTTACACGGGAAAAAATAATCGATTATAATGCAAAGAAATTTATAGTAATAGTTGATGATAGCAAGATTATGGATAAACTGGCTGGAGAGGTAAACCTTGAAGTACTTCCATTCGCTGCACCAATTGTAATGAAACAGCTTGCAAAGTACAAACCAGCAATACGCATGGCAAAGAACAAACTTGGACCAGTCATATCTGACAACGGCTCGTTTATAATTGACTTTGACATGAAAGTGGATGACCCGAAGAAAACCGAGGCATGGCTTAAATCAATGCCGGGAGTAATAGAAAACGGGATATTCACCAAATTTGATCTGATAATAGTGGGAAATGAAAAAGGAAATTATATATTGAAATGAATTCTTTTCCAGTATTCTTTCCTAGGATTCATCTTCTTTTTTCAGTTTTGTTGTCAGTTTTGATGCTGCAACTTTTTTTATGATTTCTGCCTCAATTTTTTGCCTGTGTTCAGCCTCATCAGCAAGCTTTGCCTGATTGTAGTAAACCCCACCGTAGAACATGATAACGGATAATACAATCATTAAAAGCGGGACACCCACATAAATCGCAGGAAAAAGAAGGGTTGTGGTGTCATTTTTTATCTGGTCAAAGCGGGAATAGTCCACACCGCATGAATTGAGCTTGGACGCACCGTTTGATGAAACAAAATCAGAGATAACATTGAGTATCGAAGTCCCGTAAGAGATAATCGCCAGGGAACTTGCTGCAATGACCAGAATACCAAGAAAAACCAGAATGTTGTATTTGACTTTGTTGTTTACCATAGGAACACCCTTGAGAGGATTGTAGTGGGAAATTCCTATAAAGCTATTCTATGAGTTTGAACCTTAACAAAAAACAACAGCTAATGCATTTCGTCTTTACACAAGTACATAATGCATGCAATACGTATTCATGTGAATACAAAATGTAGAATTTAAACAAAAATTCTAATTCAATAAAGAAACCCAAAAAGAAATAACGGAATCCTATTTTCTTCCCACAATGCACTATCCACGGCGATATAATCTGAATTTTGCATAAATGATTTTGATGCACCGCCAACTTCAATTGTTTTTCCATTAACAATAAAATCCGGTGTTTTTTCTCCACGCTCGGTTTTGAGATAGCAGGAAACAGGAACATGATTCACAAAAAATTCCTCTCTTAACGAACCTTTTTCTGGATTGGAATTAAGAAACATCCTGATAGGAATCGGGAGATAAATCTTGGGCTC
>CAZLMI010000078.1:2339-5230 GCA_964560865.1 Microcaldota archaeon | reverse complement strand
TCCAGGGATAATCGGGATGGTAAATCTGGAAATTCCAAAAACCGCAGACGACCGGGGAATTTTCACAATCGCAGGAATTGAAAATTAGGCATTATTCTATGTCATTTTTTTGGTACGCCACTAATTTACTAATTCATTTAATTTCATCAAGAGGATATTCCAAAACAGAAAACCGAAAACGGTCCATCTGTCAGCAAGACTCATTAAAGCCCCCTACGAGAATTGAACTCGTGGCCTCGTGCTTTTCAATGGTTTTTGACATCGCTTACCTCAGGCCTTTTCCAGGGTTTTTGGCCTTATAAATGCGTAAGTCAAAAAGCCTTACCAAGCACGCGCTCTACCTTTGCTCCAAACATTCCAGATACTGATCTGAAAAGTCTGTCTGAGCTAAAGGGGCATAAAATATGTTAGCTACCATTTGATTATATAACATTAAAAACCTAATTGTCTGAATGTATCCACGTGATTTCATGGCTGGTTCAGATGAAATAATATTTGCAGGGTCTTACAAAGGGTTTACTGCTGACGTTAGATTTGATCTTTCTGGTGTAAACGAATCAGAAGTTGCAGCTGTTTTAGGTTCATTAAGCGATAAATCAGAACCGTTCGCATACTCACTTTCTGGCATAGACCTGAATATGATAGAAAAATATGCAAAACCATCCGGTACCGGCTTAAAAGCCGTTATTGATTTTCTTAAATCACATTCTCAGAGTGAAATAAAATCCTCTCTTGAAAAAGCGATTGCCGTCAAGGAGCTCATGCCTGCAGCTGAAAGCTGTTTCATGAATTTTTTGTTAAAGTCTGCAAAAGTTTCATTTCGTTTGGGTGATTCGGTTGCAGTGCCGGTTACAAAACCGACAAAAGAAACCAACGAGAACCAGATTGCCTTTGTCGGGAGTTTCAAGGGCTGGGTGGCAATAAAGAAGCTTACCATTCAAAAAGTCGAAGATTGGGAAGTTGCGGCCATTATTAGCGGAATAAATCACACTATTGTAAACAAGGCATTTGATTTTTCAGGAACAGAAAAAAACGATGCATTGGTAAACAAAATAACTGCCGGAAAAAGAAAGTCATATTCTGCTCTGGTCGAATCGCTGGAACTTCTGCTGCCAGAATTAAAAGGCAATAAATTATCTGATGCTTATTTAATCTGCAAGGTGTTCGAAACCTTGGGTTTCAAGCCATATGCCAGTCCGGAAATGCTTACAAAAGCCCATCCGAGCGTAAAACCTCCAAAAGTAAAAGGAAGAGTGCCGAAGGGATAAAATGGAAAATTCTTTTGGTTATGGGAAAGTTATCCTGTTTGGAGAGCATTTCGTGGTTCATGGCTGTCCTGCAATTGCTGCCGGCATTTCAAACAAAGCAGTAGTTCATGCAGAAGAATCCGAAAAAAATGAGATTATCACCAAGCTTCCGGTAGTTCCCTCCATGAGTACTCTTGCAATTGCTAAAATCATTGAAGCCATGAAAATAAATAAGAGATATAAGGTTTTTCTTGAAGGCGATTTGCCTACTTTTGGCGGCTTGGGTTCTTCAGCTGCGTTTTGCGTTGCTTTAGTGCGATATCTGGCCAAAATCCATCACATGAACCTGACCAATGAGCAGGTAAATCGTTTTGCATATGCCGGTGAAAAGGCATTTCATGGAAATCCATCAGGAATCGATAATACCATGGCTACCTATGGCGGTTTGCTTATGTTTACGCGTGGAGAAACCCCAAAAGAAAACCAGATGTCCCATCTTCAGTTGTATCATCCATTGAATTTAGTGGTTGGCATCACCGGACATTTTGGAGCTACTACCAAAATGATTTCAAATGTCCAGAAATTCAAGGAAGAGGATGAAAAAAAATTTGGACAGTTGATGGATGAAGTAAAAGAACTGGTTTACAAGGACAGGCATGCGCTTGAAAAAGGCAAGCTCCTGGAAATCGGAAAACTGATGAATGAAAATCAAAAACTTCTGGAAGAAGTCGGTGTTTCAATTGAGCTTAATGAAAAATTAAACCAGATTGCTTTGGATAATGGTGCATTGGGTGCAAAACTTACTGGTGGCGGTGGTGGTGGTTGTTGCATTGCATTGGCCAGGGATTTAAAACATGCAAAAGATATCTCCAAAGCAATTAAACAATCGGGTTACGATTCGTTTATCACCGAAGTCCGATAGTATTCCTGTTCATAATCCGATTTGCATGCAATATTTTTTTACCGGGCATTTATTGCATTCAGGATTTCTGGGAAAGCACAATGTCTGTCCATAAGAAACCATTGCAATATTAAGTTTTTTCCAGTATTTTTTTTCAATTATTTTCATTAGCTGTTTTTCCGTTTCTTCAGGTTTTTTTGTTTTTACAATCCCAAATCTATTGGAAATCCTGTGCACATGAACATCCACCCCTATAACATCCTTGTTGAAAACCGTTGCAAGAACTATGTTGGCTGTTTTTCTTCCAACTCCTGGCAGGTTTATAAGCTCTTCCAGCGTGTTTGGTACTTTACCATCATATTTTTTCAAAAGCAATCCGGCCATTTCTTTCAATCTTCTGGTTTTTGTCCGGTAAAATCCAACACCGTAAATCATCCGTTCTATCATTTTGTTATCGGTCTTAATCAATTTCTCAACTGTTGGTGCAATCCTGAATAATCCTTCACACGCATTTATTGTTGTGCTGTCTTTTGTTCTTGAAGAAAGAAGCGCGAATACCAATGCCCTGTAAGGGTCATTCAAGACTATTTTTTTTACATTAAAAACCGGTGCATTTCTTTCCATTGCCGTTCGCATCATTTTTTTGATTATCATTCCGATTTGTTTCACTGCATCATTGTTCATAATTCTAAAACCATTGCTAGTTATATATTTCTTATGGATTTTACAGGAAAGGCATTGCT
>CAZLMI010000078.1:0-2329 GCA_964560865.1 Microcaldota archaeon | reverse complement strand
GCTTGCCCCGTTATCTACATTTACTAACCTGCCATTTCGGTTGCTTTGTCAAAAATATGGTGCAGACGGTTCAACGGTTCCACTGATAAGTGCCAGGGCGCTATGCATGAGGAAAAGCCCCGTCCTGGAACTTGATCCAGATCCATCCGAGAAATCCGTGGGAGTCCAGATTTTTGGATACACTCCAAAAGATATCGGGGAAGCGGCAAAAATAATTGCAAAAAAATACGATTTTATCGAATATATCGATATAAACTGCGCCTGTCCTGTAAAAAAAGTTGTTGCAACTGGCGCTGGTTCTGCGCTTTTGAAAAAACCGGCAACCGTTGTCAAGATGATTAATTCTGCATAGGAATGTTGTCTTCCGGTTACTGTAAAAATAAGAAAACTTGAGACAAACAAAAAAACTCTTGATTTTTGCAAAAAATGCGAAAAAGCCGGTGCTACGGCCATATTTATTCATGGAAGATACCCGGAACAATATTATTCTGGTGATTCGGATTGGGGCGTAATAAAGTATATTGCAGAAAATATTTCGGTTCCGGTAATTGGCAGTGGAGATATCAAAACAATCTCTGAGGGTGATGAACGGGTTGCTTACTCAAAATGTACTGCATTCATGATTGGCAGAGCGGCAATGAAAAATCCATCGGTATTCTCAGGTGGGTCGGGTACGGAATTAAAAAATAAAAAAGCGATATTTCATGATTATCTTGCCATATGTGAAAGTTATGATCGGATTGAGTTTACTGATCTAAAATCAAAGGCAGTTCAGTTTTTTACCGGGTTTGCAAACAGTGTTCGCATACGTCGTAAAGCAGCACTGTCGAAAACATATGATGAGCTTCTCGCCGCTATTGAAAACGATTATTAAACCATCGATGTAAATTCTTTTTATGAATAGATTTATTTTTATCATACTTTTCATGGCATTGCTTTTCGGATGTACTGAATCCGAAGTTGGAAATGTGGCCAATTCCAGTAATTCCACTAATGTAACCAATATCTCCATTAATACAACTCCTAAATCTATCGCCCCGGATATTAGTATACTTTCTCCAGCCAATTCGAGTACTGTTTATGCGACTTTTCCTCTCCAGCTGAATGTTTCTGGGTTTAAGCTCGTTCCTCTTGGTTGTATTTCAGCTAAAAATGAAGGCCAGGTGCATGTATATATTGATAACTCCAAACTGCCGATGGCCATGGGAAACAGCCACATGAATCTGACTATTAATGAAATTGGAAAACACACGATAAAACTGGAATTAAAAGACTGCAAATATCAATCAGTTGATCCGGAAGTTGTAAAATTCCTGACCGTAGAAGTAATTCCCTATCCTTTACCGAATTCATCATTTTATATTGTTTCTCCGACTGATGGCGAAAAAATCACTGGTGGGAATGTGACCATCGTATTATCAACAAAAAATTTATCTTTCGATAATTATTCTTTCAGGTATTCTTTGGATTCATCAAAGCCCAATATTTCTTCAAATGCCAATTTTACCCTGTCTAATCTCAACTATGGAAATCATACTCTTGAAATTGACGTTGTAAACTCTACCACTAATGTGTACTTAACCTCCAAGAAGGTGACTTTCGAACTTATGGAACCACCATTACCACCCCAGCCATATACTCGTGAGATTACGCTTCGTTTGAATAACGGCGGATTTTTGAGAGATACTGTTTATACCAGATATGGTGAAGTTTTGAAACTTCACTTGTTTGTTTTGGAGGATGGTTCTTACATTAATGGTTTCAGGGTAAAAAGCAGTTATTTTGATACCCTTATTCCAAAAGGCGGTTCTTCAAGTATTACGCTGACTCCGAATGCTGATTTTACAATTACTACGTACTGGAACGGGACTATAGATATTCGGGATCAGTTGAAAGTTTATGTTGTTAATTAGTTTACCTCGGTAAAATTATTATTTTTTTCAAAAAAAAAACAATTGCATCCAAGGAACCTTTATAAATCTTATTTTTGTATCTACTTTATGAAATTTACATTTGTATTCTTAGGATTGTTACTATTGTGTGGTTTTGTTTTTGCAATTGATCTTGAGGGTTGTACTAACATCTCTGCTTCTGGTGAGTACGCACTGATTGCCGCACTTAATGGTTCAAACATGACATTGTCAGGTGAATATATTGGTGTGTTTGATGATTCTATCCTGGGTGGTGTGTCAAATATTACAAAAGCATGTATTGTTATTGAAGCGAGTGATGTTGTTCTTGATTGTGCAGGTTATGTGCTTACTGGCAACGAATCTGAGAATACAACTGGAATTACCACTAACGGTACTTCTGGAACACCCTTAACTAA
>CAZLMI010000077.1:0-5260 GCA_964560865.1 Microcaldota archaeon | reverse complement strand
AATTCATTAAACGAAAGCGGCAGTGCAAAATCTGAAAGCAGTTCTTTATTGGCTGCTTCGGGCCAGCGTTCCGATGATTCTGCATCCGAATTGTTTTCCATCTCATTATTGGCTGCCAGCGGTTTGATTTCGATAGCATGTATCCTTTACATAATCCATTCAAATTATGGTTTACTCGGAAGGACACCAATTTCAAAACTCTATCGATAGTCCGTATCTAATTGGTTTAAAAATATTGGATGTACTTAGCACGGTCATGGGAAAAATGAGAAAAATCGCCAGGATATATGACAAGCTTTTCAAAGGAGTAACCGGTGATTTGGCATTCTACCTGAATGAAGCAAAAAAAGCGAATGGAAAAATTCTTGAATTGGGCGTTGGAACCGGACGGATTTATCTTCCTATTGTGAAGGAAAAACTTCCGATTATCGGGCTGGATAATTCATCAAGCATGCTTAATGAACTCAGAAAAAAAGCACGGACAATGAATTTGAAAATTAACGTATATAAAAAAGATATGAAAAATTTTAGATTCAAAAGTAAATTTGCACTAATAATCATTCCGTATGGTGCGTTTTTGCATCTTGAAAACAAGGAAGAACAATTTAATGCACTTAAGAATATTTCAAAACATCTGAAAAAAGGCGGCAAGTTGATCTTAAATTTTTTTAATCCGGATTTACAGCTTATTTCAAAAGGAAAAGTAAAACATATGAGTCTTTTCAAGGATCCTTCAAGCGGAACGACATTCCAGATTGTTGAAATGACCAACTATGATATGAGTAATCAGATGATCAAAACCCTGTATATAATAAATGAACAAAAGAATTGGAAGAAAACCAAGCAAAAAATGTATATCACCGTCAGGTATGTATTTAGGAAACAATTTGAGAAACTTTTGAAAGAAGCAGGTTTCAAATCATTTAAACTTTATGGCGGTTTTAATGGTGAGCCCTTCAGCGAAAGAAGCACGGAAATGCTTTGGGTCATATCAAAATAATAAAAAATAAAATAAAAAATTAGTTCTTTCTGTAGTATACAAATGCTGCACTGCTCAAAATTGCAATCAAAGCAATTGAACCGCAACAACTTGGCAAAGAACTTCCGACACCGGACTGATATGCCTGTGCCAGTGAACTTGTCAATTGGTTTGCGTCCTGTGCAGAGTAATAATTTCCTTTACCTGCCGTAGCTATCTGTTTCAATTTTGTTTCAGAACTGGAGCCATTTTGTATTCCAAGGCCAACCACATTGACGATTTTTATTCCCTGATAATTGACTGCATTTGTTGCGGCGTTTACTGCAGTTGTTTGCGAGTCGCAGGTTTCTTCTCCATCCGTAAGCAATACTATGCTGGCACTTGGTCTTCCGCTGGTTTGGGCATACTTAGCCGAATAATTAATCGCCCTTGCAATCGGCGTACTGCCATCCGCCTGTACGGTTGCAAGTTTGGTTTTTATGGTTTGCATATTCGTTGTGAAGGCAACTTCAGTAACAATATCGCTACAATCATAAAATACAATAAGGGCAACTTCATCCCCGCTTTTAACTCCATTTAATACTGTATTGGCTGCTTCTTTGGCAACTTCCAATCTGGTTTTAGTCGTTCCGGTAACGGTGGTAGTCATAGATCCGGAAGCATCCAAAACAAGAATTGTCGAAGCTGCAAAAGTTAAAGAACCAAGCAGCAAAAACAGGATAAGTATTTTTGCAATATTCATTTTTTTCACCTTGTTATAAAATCACAGCGCGACAATATTTATATATTTATACCTTCAAACCGGATTTTTAAGAGCAAAATTTTGATTAATAAAATATTCCATAAAGAATATTTTGATTTAAATTTATGAAAAATCTTATTAAATGTATCTGTAGATACCAAATAAGTGATTTTATGTCTACTAAAAACTATTTGTTTAGTTCAGAATCGGTAACTGAGGGCCACCCTGATAAGGTATGTGATCAAATTTCTGATGCAGTGCTGGACGAATTAATCAAACAGGATCCAAAATCACGAGTTGCGGTTGAAAGTGCAGTAACAACCGGTTTGGTTGCTGTTTTTGGGGAAATAACAACTACGGGTTATGTAGAAATCCAGGCAATTGCCAGAAAAGTCATTGAGGATATCGGGTATACCTCTCCGGAATACTTATTTGATTCAAAATCATGCGGAGTGGTGGTTTCAGTTCATTCACAATCCCCGGATATTGCCCAGGGTGTAAATACTTCTTCTGAACACGAGCAGGGTGCCGGAGACCAGGGTATCATGTTTGGTTTTGCATGCAATGAAACACCAGAACTTATGCCAATGCCAATACAAATGGCGCATGCCATGGCCAAAAAATTAACCGAAGTACGCAAAAATAAAACATTAACGTATCTTCGGCCAGATGGGAAAACACAGGTAACTGTCGAATATGTCGACCATATTCCGAAAAGAGTGCACACGGTAGTCATTGCCGCACAACATGATGATTCTGTTCAATATGAACAACTAAAATCCGACATTGTTGAGAAAGTCGTTAAACCCGTCTGTGGAAAATTGATGGATGCAAATACCATTGTGCATGTAAACGGTACTGGTAAATTCGTGCTGGGTGGACCTGCTGCCGATACCGGCCTTACCGGAAGAAAGATTATAGTGGATACCTATGGTGGACGTGGGCATCATGGTGGCGGTTGTTTCTCTGGAAAAGACCCATCCAAAGTGGATCGGTCGGGCGCGTATTATGGCAGATATGTTGCAAAAAACATAGTTGCTGCTGGGCTTGCGGATCATTGTGAAATTCAAATTTCATATGTTATCGGAGTAGCCAAACCACTATCGGTTTTTATTGATACCCGCGGCACTAATAAAATTCCAGTGGAAAAAATACAGGAACTTGTGCTAAAACACTTTTCCTTCAAACCGGCAGAAATGATAAAAAAATTGAATCTTCTAAGACCAATTTACAGAAAAGCCGCAGCGTATGGTCATTTTGGAAGGAATGACCCGGATTTTACATGGGAACAAACTGATATGAGTGCCGTTCTTCGGAAAGAAGCTGGATTGTGACCGGTTTTTCAAGCCATGGGGTTGGATATTGAACAATCACAATTGCACCTCCTGCATCTGAATCCATGGGGCATGCATTTGGCAATATCCATTCGGATTTTGTTTGGCCTCCAAAGTGAAGGTGCATGCCTATGTTCTGTTCTTCCCTGAATCCAGTTTTTATACAATATTCGTAATACTCTCCAGGTGTTTGCAAAGGAGACATTTTTCTTTGATATTCAAAACCCGAAAATCTGCTATATGCGATGAGCCCCAAGCCCATCTGTCTGGCAAGTTCCTGTTCGGCTAGGATGAGTTTTTTTGCGATTCCCGTCATTTCCATTCTTAGGAGAAATTCTCTATCCGTTCCGATTTGGGGGCAAGCAAGAGTATCCCCGGTCGGTTCGTGCGTGGAGTATGTTCCATTTCCAGTAAACTCTATCCACGTTCTTTTAATCATGTTTCCGCGAACAATTAAAGCACCAATAAAACCAATCACTCTTTTTAAACCGTTTATTGTTGCAGTAGCTACAAATTGACCCTCCCCAAATATGAATTGCCTTTGTAGAAAATGAGTTAGTACAACATTCTCTTTTTTACTCCAGGTTTGATTTGCAATTTCATAAACTGCAGGTACATCAGAAATTGTCGTAGTTCTTATGCCTGCGGAATCCTGCAATTGCCGTCCCATTCTTTCCAGAATATCCAAACTTTTCGAAGTATCATCATTCATTACCATCCCCAATCCTGGTTGAACATGGGGTGTTTGGCAGGGTCCATCGTAGGCAATGACATGGCAAAATGAAACGAATCCACTTGAAGCTATAAATTCTCGAATATTTCCGTCAGGCAATTCTAAATCCACCATAGCAGCATAAAATGCAGATTTGGTTTCTGCCATTGAATTTCTTGCTTCGTTGAATGTGTTCGCAACTTTGACGGAATAACCGGCACTTCTCAGGTGCTGGGCCAATTCATTTCCTTTTTTTCTATCTCTTTTGACAACTAGTACTTTTCGGGTTTTTCTTTGCATGCTAAACGACTATGGGTAAAAAGTTTTATAAATTGCCAGTCAAACCACCAAATTTTTCAATTAATTCATCAGATGTATACTTTTTCCATTACCAAAGATTTATAATTGAAAACATTATTGATAACTTATGAAATTAAAGCGCGAACTTGGATTGATTACGACCACTCTTTACGGGATAGGAATCATTCTTGGTGCCGGAGTATATGCACTTATCGGGGTGGGTGCAGGACTTGCAGGCAATATGCTTTGGCTTGCATTTGTTATTTCTTCAATTATTGCAATTTTTACCGGAATGAGTTATGCTGAACTCGCAGGAAGATTTCCAAAAGAAGCTGCGGAATATACTTACACAAAAAAAGCGTTTAATCGTGAAATCGTATCCTATCTGGTTGGATGGCTGCTGGTGGTCGGTCTTGTTGGCGCCGCATCGGCAGTCGCCCTCGGTTTTGCAGGTTATTTTTCAAATCTTTTTGGAACGCCGATTCCGTTGACTGCCGCAGCATTGATTGTAATCATGAGTCTGCTCAATTACATCGGAATCAAAGAATCCACATTTTTCAACAACTTTTCATCCATTGTGGAGGCAGGCGGTCTGATACTCGTGGTCCTCATTGTTTTCTTTTTTTCAACATCAGGCAAGGATGTCGATCTCTTTCAAATGCCATCTGCTGGATTTGAAGGAATAATGGCCGCGGTTTCAGTAGTATTTTTTGCATATATAGGATTTGAAAATGTCGCCAACCTGGCCGAAGAGGTGAAAAACAGCAAAAGAACAATTCCGATGGCATTGCTTCTTTCTCTTGCAATCTCGACAATATTATATATACTTATTTCAATCGCAGCAGTAAAGGAGGTTGGTGCTGATGCACTGGCTAAGGCGGAGGCACCTCTTACTTTGGTCGTTTCGAAAACATTGGGGGAATATTCCGTTCTTCTTTCCTTAATTGCACTTTTTGCCACTGCCAATACGGTATTGATACTGCTTATTACTGCTTCAAGAATTCTTTATGGTATGTCACACAGCAAATCATTGCCCAAATTCTTTTCATTTGTAGGAAATACCGGCACACCCGTGTATTCTGTTTGTATTGTTGGTTTGGTTGCCGTATTAATCGCCTATTCGGGAGGCATAAAAACAGTAGCGCAACTCACTGATCTTGCAATTTTTATAGCGTATTTTGCAGTTAATGTTT
>CAZLMI010000076.1:0-5349 GCA_964560865.1 Microcaldota archaeon | reverse complement strand
TGCCGGTTCCGCATCCCATGTCAAGAGCGCGCGCTGACCTGTTGCTGAATTTTTTTATATTTTCTGCAAAGAAACTTTTGGGGATTTGCTGAATAATCCCCTTTTCCTGATATATCCTGTCCCATGACATAATATGATTATAAACTGAACTCCTTTTATCATTATTCATAAACAGGTGTATTTATGCAGATAGACAAATCCAATTTCTCAGAATGGTACAATACGATAATCAAAGATGCGGAACTCTGCGACCTCCGCTATGGAGTTAAGGGTTTCGTGGTATTCATGCCATGGTCGGTCATGACAATGAAAAAGATGTATGACAGGTATGAAGAAGTACTCGAACGAAATGAACACGTACCTGCATGGTTTCCTGCGCTGATTCCGGAATCGTATTTCATGAAAGAAGCAGACCATGTGGAAGGGTTTGCACCGGAAGTCATGTGGGTGACTGAAGCCGGCAGGAACAAGCTTGAAGAAAAACTCGGAATGCGGCCGACATCGGAAACTGCAATGTATTCCATGTACTCGTTATGGATTCATGGTGTGAAAGATTTGCCTTTGAAGATATATCATCCTTCACAGGTATGGCGCTATGAAACGAAGGCAACAAAGCCGTTCATCCGTTCAAGGGAATTTTACTGGATAGAGGCGCATGATGTATTCGCAACAGAAGAGCAGGCAATGCAACAGGTACGCGAGGATATGGAAATGGCCGAAGAAGTAATACACCAGAAATTCGGGGTTCCTTTCTTGTTTTTTAAAAGACCGCAATGGGATAAGTTTGCAGGCGCAGTCAACACCTTTGCAGCAGATACCCTTATGCCTGACGGAAGAACACTGCAACTGCCATCAACACACATGCTCGGTCAGAATTTTGCAAAGGCATTTGACGTGAAATTTACAGACGATGACGGTGAAAGCAAATACTGCTGGCAGACCTGTTATGGTCCTGCAATTTCAAGAATTTATGCCGCAGTGATAGCAACCCATGGAGATGAAAAGGGATTGGTGCTTCCATTTGATCTTGCCCCTGTGCAAATAGTAATTGTACCAATAATAAAAGGGGAAAATACTGAAAAAGTTATGGCGAAATGCCTGGAGGTTAAAGAGAAATTCAGTCAATTCAAAGTAAAACTCGACGATTCTGAGAATACACCCGGGTTCAAGTACAATTACTGGGAAATGAAAGGAGTGCCGGTTCGCCTGGAAATCGGCGAGCGAGATATTGAATCCAAAAGCGTCATGCTTGTCCGCAGGGACATGAAAGCAAAGGTCAAAGTACCTGAAGCGGATTTGACGAATGCAATTGAAAATGCATCGAAAGAAATCCAAAAAAACCTTGTTGAGAAGGCAGATGAATGGTTTGGAAAACAGCTTGGAAAGGCAAAAACAATGGACGAGTTGAAGGCTGCACTTGACAAGCAGGGATTTGTACGCGTTCCGTTCTGCACTGATGAAATGCATGGAAAAGAATGCGCGGAAAAAGTGAAAGAAGCAACCCATGCAAACATGCGCGGTTCATTGTTTGGTTCAAAGGAAAAACCAAAAGACGAGAAATGCATTGCATGCGGTAAAAAAGCAGAAATTTATTTGTATGCTGCGAGACAATACTGAACATGATTCATTTTTAAATTCTTTTCAGCTATTCTTTCTAAGCTGGGA
The DNA here is from genome assembly GCA_964560865.1 of Microcaldota archaeon. GTDB lineage: Archaea > Micrarchaeota > Micrarchaeia > Anstonellales > Bilamarchaeaceae > CAZLMI01. The sequence continues at coordinate 3,684 of CAZLMI010000076.1, read as the reverse complement.
ATCCAGAACTCTAAACTGGAGACTGGAAACGCTTACAGCCCCGTCGTCTAGTGATCTTTTTTGGCTTCTCTCTTATAAGGCAAAATGCCTGAGAAAAAAAAGTCAATTGATCAGACAATGGTCAAGGATAGTGGACTTTGGACAGGCTTTCTTATTGAAGGTCTTGAAGACATCCATTGACGGCAGTTCGAATCTGCCCGGGGCTATTTTGCGTAAGTCTTGAGTCTGGTGTCTTGGGTTTTGGCTCAGGCAAAATAGCTCGATGGGAGCATCAGTTCCTACAAGGGCTAAATACTGTTTTCAATTTTTGGTTTCCTGTTTTGGTGTTGATTCTATGATTACAATTGATCCAAAAAAATGCCCGCAGAATCATAAATGCCCTTTGATCAGGATATGCCCACAACAGGCAATAACACAAACAGGATTTGAACTGCCAAAAATAGATTTCTCAAAATGCATTGAATGCGGATTGTGCATAGAAAACTGCGGAATGGGTGCTTGCCACAATAGATAGTTATCTTTTTCCAACCGATAGTTATCTTTCTTCTATCCCCGAATTTATGTTGAAAAGTGAGATAATGTGCATTTATAAACAAGTACCGACAAGTTAATATCAGTGAGTTTATGAAAATTGTAACAAAACCAGATCCTCCAAAAGCCAGATCAGATAGAACTAGGTTAGAGGAATTAGTCCAGAATAAAAGAAGTGGTAGATTGGCATTTCTGGAATTATATGAAAAAGCGAATAAAGAACAAAAAACTATCGCTTCGGCCAGTAGCGTAGTTGCTGCCATTGAAACTGACAGAGAGCAACAAATTAAAAAAGAACTGCCATGTTGGACAGGAACAGTGATAGCAATTGTGGAACCTAATCGGACATTTCAGCAAGCATCAATTGATACAGATACAATTTTGAATGGTTCAAGATCCATAGTGTATACCGATTTGAATACTGGAACCAAGTGGATATTTCCAGTTCCAGAAGAATATCTACATGTGGCAAATGGGATATTAGTAGCTGAACATCCAAATTATATGTTACAAATAAGTATGTTTGAGGTAGTAGTATTCCCGGTAAGCAGTGTGGATCTGGTTCAAGTATTTCCAAAAAGAGACGGTATTTATAATTTGGATCCAGTTCACAAAATTCCTGTTGAAAATAATGGAACACATACACGCAAAAGGTTTTATTTATGGAGAGCAGAACAAATTGTGAGTCCACTGAGTATTTTAAAAAGCAGTGATCCTGAAATGGATTACGTCATTTCCTCAGTTAGTACTTCTAATGTCAAATGTGGGGCATTTTCAGAACGAACTTGATGAAACAATAATCTATAATCGTTTGGTATCAGGAATAATGATTCAATCAAACTTTTGAATTGAGATATAGCTATTTATTTATTTCCATAAATATGATTCAAAACTGAAGACTCGGAACTCCGGTGACCTTTGGTCACTAGCTGTCAGAAAAATTCCTGCTGGAATTTCTCTAACATGGAGACTCCTGTTGGGCCCGTAGTCGAAATTGCGTTTTCAGTTCCCGGTTTCGGGTTTTGGAACGAACGACAATGGTTAAGACGCCACTCTCACAAGGCTTTTTGGCCCCTTTTTTCTAAGGCCAAAAACCCTGGAAAAAGGCCTGAGCAAAACTCAGCCTTTGGGTACAGTGGAGACTACCGGTTCGATCCCGGTCGGGCCCATTTTTCAGGAGTTTGCAGTTTCCAGTCTTCAGTTTTGCCTCAGGAAAAATGGGGCGTATTGGCCGGAGGCCAATGAGAGGCCCAAATTTCGTTTTCGGTTCTCAATTCTGGGTTTTGTGTCTTTTGTACTGTGTCTTGAGTCTGGACCAACTTAAAACATCACATTTAGTTATAAAAAATAACTCAAAACACAAAAATATCTATAATACAACAATTTAAAAGAAGAATAGACGATAAGAATCATATGGAGTATCCATATGTAATCAAACTTGCAGTACATCATGACTGCTGGAGCAATCCAACAGAAAAAGTACCAGATTTAAGCCTACGGGTATTCGGCATAAGCTGTGAAGAACAAACAGCTTATGGTATAACAAAAATGACTGGAACAAATGAAGAAAAGAAAAGATTTTACGATGCAGTAAGAAACCACCCATACACCCTTGAAACAAAAAAGAAAACCAATGACTGTTTTTTTATAAGAATAAAACGGGACACTGCATTTTACACAAAATTAATAGAAAATAATTATATACCTGAAAATATAGTGAATATTCAGGATGGCATAGAAACTGAAAAGCTGTTTGGATTTAGTAAAAAAGCACTTATGAATTCATTGAACAAAATTAAGGAAGAACGGGAGATTAAAATAGTTTCAGTGCAGCCGTTTGCAGGTTACGAACTTACTTCAAAAGAACAAGAACTGCTTAACCTGGCAATAAAACGAGGATATTACGAACTACCACGAAAAACTTACATAATTGATTTGGCAAATGAATTGGACTTAAAGAAATCAACAATTGCAGACAGGCTTAGAAGAATAGAGAAAAAAATAATTCAGGAATATTACAGCAAGAATTAATTATTTCAGATTGAATATATCAATAGCAAGACTCTTTTTTTCAAGAAGTGATGTTGTAATATAAGAAATAAGAATATTTTTAATTCTGAAAAAGTCGGATTTGGCAAGAGGAGTATTTCCAATGCAGTATTGCATCCCTTTGACATTGAAACAAAATAAACAATCAGTACTATCCTCGCAATTATGGCAAAACATTGAATTCACACAATTTTTACAACCATCCACTTCAAAACAATTCTTAATTTTGGTGGAATTATAGGATTTTATACAAAATGAAGATTCCGGAACATTGTCACAACCATACAAATATTCTGAAGCAAGAACACAATTACAATATGCTAGATTATTGACTCCCTGATACGCTTCTTCAGAATAATAAACATTGCTTCCAGGACCAGCACCAGAACATTTTTCCATATTCCAGGTATTTCCAAACCGTAAATTACCCATGTAATACAGAACAGGATCGATTATTTTTTTTATTTTTGTTAAATTCAGATTATCTAAATCTTCAGACCTGAAAGAAGTCGATAATCGATTGACTTCACAATGATCAATAACTCTTTTTTTATTAAAATCAGTCCCTATAAACATTCTTGGTGGTGGAACCCAAACTTCCTTTCCACTTAGAAAGGACTTGGCTGGAATTGGAAGTGGAACTCGTGAACTGAGCCATTTTTCATAATGCTCCAAATCGCCAATATCCCTCCCAAATATGTTTAAACAGGTTTCCTTGAATCCGGCATCAATGTCAGGTATCAAACAATCCCCTCCAAATTCAAAACCGAAAAATTGAGTTTCTTGTCTCTTTCAAGCAAAACAAGCATCTCCTGCATAAGTTTCTTTTTCAAATCAAAATATCTGTTTTTTTCTAAAGAGATATTTGCAATAGAATAGTTCTTTGAAGAAGTATTGAATGTAAAAAGGCAATCGTGGCAATTACGAATGTTGTAACAAAAATAACAGTCCTGTACTGATACTGACGCACAACACTCAAAGCACCTTTGAAGCCGGTTGTTATAGAAACACCGTATTGTCCACGAACTATCCCCACTCGATGTTGCCCCAAAAACATATTCGGAATTTCTTGAAGCATATGAATATGCAATATACCTGCAATTA
>CAZLMI010000075.1:0-5375 GCA_964560865.1 Microcaldota archaeon | reverse complement strand
CCGCTTATGGTTGGGCCAGATAGAATTGCAACTTAAAATTGTTTCAATTCCATTGCTGTCAACCATCACTTCACAACAACCTAATCCATCACACACGGTTTTATAATGCGTCATTTAATCACCAAAATGTGAACAAAGGCAGGGTATAATAAATTTAGGTTGTATAATCAAAACAGGATTTGAGGGATGGATATGCAAAAGAAAATAATAGTTGCCCCAATAAATGCAGAGTCAGAATCAAAACCATTGTTTGCTACAATCAGGGAATTCCCAACCGAAAGAATGATACTTCTCACTTCACAGGACGGGATTCTGAAATCAGAGGAATTTGCAAAAGACCTAGAAAAATTTGGCATAGCGAGTTCAATAGTGAATGTTGAAACAAAAAATCCATGGATTAGCTATTTCCAGACACTGGCAGAAGTTCTCCAGGGCCAAAACAAGGACAACGTAATTATCAACATATCGACTGCAGACAGAATTTCACAATGTGCATTGACGAACGCGGCTCACGTGAATGGAATAAAGGCAATCGCAGTAATTAATGAAAAGATATGGGTGCTTCCAATACTAAAATTTTCTTATGCAAGCATGCTCTCGGATAAAAAAATGAGAATACTTGAGGAACTCCACAGGAACGTCTGCTTTGGTTCGCTGGAAGAAGTTTCAAAGAAGACGGGAATGTCACTGCAACTGGTTTCATATCACATACATGGAAGTGAAAAATCAAAGGGTTTGAAAAATTTGGAACTGGTTGAAATTACTGATGAAAAGGGAAAGACGAAAGTTTGCATAAGCACAATGGGTAAGCTTTTTATGAAAGGACAGGTCAGGGAATAATAATGGTCTGAAAAGAATTACATGAATTATAAAAAAGAAAAAAAGAATATGGCTTATCTGGAAGTACAGGAACAGTTGCCTTTCATTCTTCCCTGCATAGGCCCATTACCACCCATTCCTTCCAATCCGCCCTTATGCATTCCTTTTTGAGGTAGTAACTCCTGCAATTCTGCCCTCAGTTCAACTGCTTTCGTGTAATCCCCCGAATCAATTGCATCATGCATCTGCTTTCTCAGGTCGAACATTTCCTTGGTGGAATCTGCCATCATTCTTCCGCCAATACCGTATTGGTCGTACAATTTCTTTGCAGCAGTATAATCCCCGGTGTGCACTGCTTTCATGAAATCAGCCTGCACTGATGTGGAGATATTCTGCATATTTGGCATATTTCCAAAACCGCCAAATGCAAATGCAAATCCGGCTATTGCAAGAATTGCAAATAAACCCAACGCAATTATTTTCATTTAATCACCGTACAATGGAGAACAAGGTCGGTATAAATAGATTTACCGAAATGACACCCAAATTATGCCGTAGTATTACCAAAACTAACCCAAAAATCGCAAAACAGCGAACAAATGATCCTTATCGAAAGGTTCCAGTTTGTACGTTTCAAGAACTTCAAAATGCTGCTTAAGTACCTTTAAAACATCTTCAAAAACTTCCTGCGGCTTTTTGGTAACATCAATGCTCTGGCTTTTGATGGTAATCATTGCAATCCCGCCTTTTTTAAGGAACATTTTTGCATTCTTAATCAGGATATCTGCCTGATCCGGCTGTGCAACATCCTGGTAAATGGATTCGACTTCACCGACATCTTCATACTCCCGCGGTTGTCTTGCATCTGCATGAACCGGAATTATGTTTTCACGCCTTTCACAAAGTGCAAGCATGCTTTTCATGGGATCAGAGGCAAATTCAACTGCATATATTTCGCCTTCCGTTCCAATAATATCTGAAAGGTGGGATACCGTAGTTCCCGTAGATGCACCCAAATAAAGAATTTTACTGCCTTTTTTAAATGGGAATGTCTTGAGCCCTTTTTTTATTGCACCTGCAAGCTTTGAACGAAACGGGTCCCAGATTCGGAACTGGCCCTCGGAAAGCGTAACAAGCCGTTCATCATAAACCCGCGCACCAGGCACCATGTTTCTTGTTGCAAACTGGTTTTTAATTAAAAATACTTCTGGAAAGATGATTTGCATGCCTTTGAATATGATACGACAGTTTTTATAAATTGCCGGAGACAACTCACTTTAGGGCAGTATATTGCCTGCAAAACAAAAAAAGTGGGGATTTGTTGACCTGCCTGAGTCAAACACAACCTTTAAATACTATTTTATGCCAATAATGCGAGTTACAGATACTACTTTGAGGTGTACTTATGGTAACTGCATTAGATGTAGAAGCAAACAAGCTCATAGAAAACGTTGCACAAAAGCTAAAAGGAATGAAAATAGAAAAACCGGCATTTGTCGGAATAGTAAAAACAGGCCCGCAGGCACAGCGACCACCGGAACAGGCGGATTTCTGGTACATACGATGCGCTTCGATATTGAGACAGGCTTACATAAACAATATTATTGGGACAAGACGCCTTTCAAGGCATTATGGTGGAAGAAAAAGCAGGGGAGTAAAACCACAAAGACATGCAACCGCAGGCGGATCAACAACGAGAAAGGCAATGCAACAGCTTGAAAAGGTAGGATTGTTGATAAAAGAAAAAAAGGGAAGACATCTGACCCCAAAGGGGAGAAAGCTTCTCGATAATACAGCAAATGACATTTCAGGATGATTTGTGTGAAGAACGAAGAGGAAGAGATAAGAAATAAGAAAATTGCTGAAATGGAAAATGCAAAAAAAATAGAGGAACAGATGAAAAGCGCATTGCGCTTTACACTTGAAGAAAGCGCGTTTGAAAGAATAGGGAACGTCCGTCTTGCAAACAAGGAATTGTATTTTACTGCTGCACAGCAGATAATTGCAATATATAAGAAAGTAGGAAGAAAGCTTAATGAAACAGAGGTTCTCGCAATATTGCGGGCAATCAAAAACCAAACTGAAAATGAAACTAAAATCACATTCCAAAGAAAATAGGTGACTTAAATGAGTAAAAAAGGAGAAGTTAAAAAAGGCAGGCTGGCAAAGGCTGCAAAACAGAACAAACGATTGCCGGTTTTTGTTACTATAAGAACAAAAAGAAAGGTAACTTACAATTCATACAGAAGAAACTGGAGAACTGACAAACTTAGATTAAAGGAGGAGTGATGGTCATGGCAGAAGAAAAACTGGAAAGGATTTACACCGTACCGCTTGGAAAAGCGTATGGATATAACCGATTAAGAAGAACACCAAGAGCAGTAAAAATACTCAGAGAATTTATTGTAAAACATATGAAAGGGGAAGAGGTATTGCTATCCGGCAAATTAAACGAATACCTCTGGGAAAGAAGCATACAGAAACCACCCAGGCGCGTGAAAGTACGGGCGATAAAACAGAGCGGAAAAGTAAATGTGTACCTTACAGATGAAAAAATAGAAGAAAAAAAGAAAGAAACCGCGGTCAAAAAAGAAGAAAAAACAGCTGAAAAGGAAGACGCTGCAAAAGACAGTAAATCAAAGGAAGCACCAAAGAGCGATGCGAAACCGAAGGAAACCCCAAAAACAGCTGATAGAACAAACGCAGTAAAAGAACATGCAAAAACAGAAGAAAAAAAATCAGAAAAAGAAAGCAAGAAAACAGAGCCTGCCAAAAAGCAGGAAACAAAGGATGAGAAAAAGTGACAGATAACAATTGCAGCTATTTTGGTAACCCGTGGATTGGGATGTTTGTCAAAACCACGGACACCGTATCCCTGGTTCCGGTAGACAGCATGGAAAAATTTACAAAAAAAATAAGCGAAGTACTAAAAACGGAAATAGTAAAGATAACAATAGGCGAATCGAACCTTGTGGGGTCTTATACTGCGATAAATAATAATGGAATGATTATACCGAATATAGCCAGGGAAAATGAAATCAGGGAAATCAAAAAAACAGGATTGAATGTGCTAAAAAGCACTGCAAAGTTCAATGCACATGGAAATAATATATGCACAAACAACAAATGCGGAGTAATAAATCCGCATATACCTGAACCGCAAAGAAAAACAATGGAAGATGTGCTCGGCGTGGAGCTTATACCCATGACAATAGCAAAACATACTACGGTCGGAAGCTGCGTCATTGCAACTGACAACGGATTCCTGGCGCATTACCAGGCATCGGAAGATGAAGTGAAACAACTTGAAGAGATATTCAAGGTCAAGGGCAATAAAGGCACGGTAAATATGGGAACCGGATTTGTAAGCGTCGGACTGGCAGTCAACAAAAACGGATATGTTGCCGGGGAAAAAACAAGCGCCTATGAACTCGGAAGAGTCGAAGAAGCATTGGGTTTTATTTAGATAGTAATAACAATAACTTGGAGGGAGAAAATGAAATTCTCTGTTTATGGAAAAATTTTAATGGGAAAGGAGGAAAGAACATTCCAAAAAGAAGTTGAAGCTGCCACTGAAAATGCAGCAAAAGAAAAAATTTACACCTTATTTGGGTCAAAAAACGGGCTCATAAGAACCAAGATAAAAATAAGCAAGATTGAAAAAAGCGAGGGGTCTTAGATGCCATCCTACGATGAAACTCAGGCCAAAATGAAATACGAAATTGCGTTATACAGGCAACAGCTGTCGCTTATTCAAAAAGAAATGCAAAGGATAACAATGACAACCGCAGAACTCGGAAGTGCACAAAAAACAGTCAAGGAACTTTCCGAAAGGGATGCGTTGATACCCATAGGCGGAGGGTCATATATAAAGGCAAAATTAACTGAAAAGAAAGTAATTATGCCAATAGGCGCCCAGTATCTGGTTGAAATGGAAAATGACGAGGCAGAAAAAGAAATTCAGCGAAGAATAGATGCAACAAAACAGGCAGTTGAAAAATTAGGTGCTGAATTTGAGAAGATATCCGTAAAACTCGAACAGATAGGCCCGAATCTCCAGCAGATCGAAAATGCCAACGCAATAGATAAACGGGTGGAAGAACAGTCAAGAGACGATTACATCTGATAACCTATGTTCGACATACTAAAGAAAAAATTAACCGGTTTTATTGACGGCCTTACTAAAAAAAAGGAAGATGAAAGTAAGGTGCCAGTTGACAAACCAGCGGAGATAGTAACTACTTTTGAAGAACCGGAAAGAATGGAACAACCGGTAGAAAAAACAACTGAAACTGAACAAGAACCGGCACAACCAAGAACAGTATCTTCCAAAGAAAAAGAAACGGAAGATGTAGGAGCAAAAAAAATTCCTGTTGATAAGAAGGCGGAAAAAACAGCCGAAAAGAAAGCGACTGCAAAACCGATTAAAGAAGAGAAGGCTGTAAAAAAGGAACACCCGGCAAAGGAAGAACCAAAGGCAATTGAAAAACCAAAAGAAACTCCAAAAACAGCTGATAGAACAAACGCAGTAAAAGAACATGCAAAAACAGAAGAAA
>CAZLMI010000074.1:0-5378 GCA_964560865.1 Microcaldota archaeon | reverse complement strand
ATAATTCCGTAATTGTCGGAATGAAAGGTAATTACGAATTTAGAGGCGTCATGGTTGCCTATGATGTCCACATGAATATCGTACTTGAAAAAGCAGAACAGCTTAGCAATGGAGAAGTGAAAAAAGGTTTGGGTACGGTATTGCTTCGGGGCGATAGTGTTACCTATATCTCTCCAGCTTAGATTGTTTTTGTTTGTTCTTGGTTTGGGTTTCCGGTGCAAACCGGAATCCGAAACTGAAAACAGGAAACCGAACACTCTCTTTGGGCCGGTAGATCAGTCCGGTAGATCACTCCCTTGGCATGGGAGAGGCCACGGGTTCAAATCCCGCCCGGTCCATTTTTTAATTTTCCATTTTTTTAATTGCATTCATTAGCATATCACATATTTCAGTCCTTATCTTTATCTCTTCTTTATTTCCATTTTGTTTTGCTTCCATTAATTTGGCCATATGCTTCCAGTAATTTATTCTCATTCGTTCTATTCCATATCCAAGATCTGGCATCTCAGAACAATTCTTTATTTCCGTTTCAATTTCGGATTTTTCTTCTATCGCCAAGTTTAGTCCGGATGGTTTGATATATATGTTATGCCTTTCTGGTGGCAGGTGATATTTTGTTAAATTAGTGAACGAATACCCGATTCCCAATATGACACTGGTTATTACCAGTCCGGTGCCAAAATCCCTGACAATCCGGTGAAATTTGTCATTATCACCTATCGGTTTTCTTCGCATTCTCTTTGTTATATCCAAATCTTTTTATAAACCTTTACAAAACACTTTTAATAACTAAATATGATTTAACTGGAAACTTTTTTATTGATTCATGTTTTACTTAACTCATGCCAGTTAAACGGAAATCCATGGTTGGTCTCGAAGTCGAACTTTTTACTATCAATGAAGAGGGTGCGATGGTAAATGGTGCAAATGATATCCTGAATGCAGTAAAAGGAACCAAACTTGAAAAATATGTCGCTCCAGAGCTTTCTCAATCAATGATTGAATTACGATCTAAAGAAAAACGGACAATTCGTGAGTGCGCTCTTGCATTTCTCGATAATCTTCAGTTACTTACCGAACTTTCTGAAAAACTGGGATATCGTCTTCTTCCATTGGGTACTCATCCTGGGAGCATGCAACCTACAATGAACACGAAAGCCTGGTATGATGCAAAAAACCAGGTTTTGGGGGATGATACTATCAAGGAAGCACGAATTTCAGGATTTCATTTCCACTATACTTTGCCCGAAGGCATACTTGAAAAAAATACCGAACGCATAAAAAATGTCGGAAGGTCAAAGGCAAGGGACATCTTTCTTCAACAGTACAATCTTCTTGTTGCATTGGATCCAGCAGCACTTACATTTTGTCAGTCATCTCCAATATGGATGGGCGTGAATCTTGCAAAAGATTCCCGGGTTTTGATATATCGGGATATGGAGGTTTTAAAAGGCGGCACGTCCACCCGTGGAATTCATTATTATCTGCCCATGTTTGGAGCTTTGCCAGAATATGAATTTACCCTTCAGGATATCCGCGTTATGGCCGACCAGAAAAAAACTGAATGGCTGCGGCTTTTAGAACAAAAAAAATTTCCTACAAATGAAATTGCCGGATATCCAAGTCTTAAATTCATGTGGGGTCCATTGCGTGTCAATAAAGTCGGTACATTTGAATATCGCGGTCTTGATATGAATTATCCTGAGGTTATTTTTTCAACCGCAAGCCTGATTTTTTTCGCTTTGCAGGCCATTGAAAAACTGGATTTGGAAGCATTTCCTTCGGATGTCGGAATAAACGAGCCGTTTGCTTTGGAAGATAATTTAATTTATCTGCCTCCGCACGCAACCTTAAAATATCTGGAGTATCAGAGTGTTCTTCGGGGTTTTGAAAGCCCGGAAATTAATAAATATTGTTCAAATTTAATTAATCTGGTTGGCAAGATCTCTGAAAAATCGGATTCCCGCAATTTGGCATTAATTAAGAATATGCTGGCAAGTAAAAAATCAGTTTCAGATGATATCCTCTCTATGGTAAAAAAGAATGGATATAGCCTTGAACAAAAAATTCCAGAAGAAATGCTGAACCACATTGCGCTATATTCTTCAGATCGGTTTTCCAAAAGTTTTTCTTCACTTAAGACACTTTTTTCCTCATTCACTGATTAATCAATTTCTTCGTTATCAGCGTAATATTTAAATATTGCAGCTGTAACTTTTTTTATATGTTGTCTAATCCATTGCCCGACATTACTTTAAATTCATTTTTCGTGTCCGTATTGATTTTTATCGCATCCTTTGTGATCCTTATGGCGATATGGTCACTGGTAATAAAAACAATCTATTCAATTTTGGGAAAAAGCAAGCTGTATTTTATTCCCCAGACCCTAAAAGAACTGTTTTTATCAATTGCGTTTATATTGCTGTTGTTATCTCTCTATGTTGCGGTTTTGTTTACGGATTCTACTGTTCTTCGGGGAGATTTGTTTAAGGTTTGGCAAATTTTGTTTATATTTTCATTCATAAACGTAATAGTAAAAATCGTGTTGACCGGTCTAGATGTGCAATATAAAAAATCCAAGGACAGGTCCGGAATTTACCGTTCGATAGGTCTTCTCAAAGGTACTGCCGGATTGGTACTTTATTTTATTGCACTTATGGTTTCCATAAATGTCCTGAGTTCGGATATTGGAAATGTAGTCACAATCATCGGTCTTTTCATAATTGTCCTTATGTTTGCAGCTGGGTTTGACCAGATAAAAAGCATACTTGCAGGATTACAGCTCGGTGATTATTATATCGAATATGGGCGTCTTATAAAAATAGATGGTCAAATTGGGTTTATCGAAGCGATTCACGGTCGTTCTACGGTTATTCGAACCATTGACGGGAAGTTGTTGATTTTTCCCAATTATCTGTTTTTTAACAAAAATTTTCAGATATGTTCCGAGGATGGAAACGAGCTGAGTTTTATCGTGGAAATCAAAGGGAAGGATGCAGGTTCGATAAAATCAAGAATATCCGGTATTTGTTCAAAAATTGCAATTTCCATCAAAGAACTTCCCAGCGAATTCAAGCCAAAAGTTTATCTTTCAGGTGTAAAATCTTCAAATCTTCTTTATTTTATCACGCTTAGGTTGTTGCCTAATTCAGACGTACGTGTAATCTTGGATCGGTTTTCCTCTGAATTATCCAAGGAATTTGCTGAAAAACTAATATGTCTTCGGTTGGAGAACGAGTGAAAGCTTTTAATTCTAATTTGTGAATACTTGACAGGTTGATCAGTAATGATTTACATCTCCAGAATCAGACTTAAGAATTTCAAATCGTTTAAAGTTCTCAATGTCGTCCTTCCTCAGACGTACATCTGCTTTGCCGGTCCTAACGGATCTGGAAAAAGCAATCTTGGCGACTCGATACGCTTTGTGATGGGCGAAATCAGTCTTAAATCCCTGCGGGCAAAAAAGGTAAAGGACCTTATCCATCACGGTGCAAAAACTGCAGAAGTAACGATTAATTTTGACGGGGACACTGCCATAGAAATCAAGCGTGTTATCCGCGAAGACGGGAAAATACTTTATCGTCTTAATGGCATGCGGACCACACGGTCAGCCATACTTGAAGCATTGAAAAAATACAATCTGGATGACTCCGGGAGAAATATCATTGCACAGGGGGAGGTATCCAGAATAATCAATATGGGTGGGAAGGAAAGACGTACCATCATCGATTCGGTTGCAGGTATTTCCGATTTCGAAGCCAAGAAAAAAGAAGCCCTTAAGGAATTGGAAGTCGTCGAAATCCGGATGAAAGAGGCGAATCTCGTTTTGGGTGAACGCCAGATATTTCTCAAAGAGCTTGAAAAAGAAAAAGAAACCGCTGAAAAGTTTTTGGCAAACCGGACTAAACTTAATAACGCAAAGGGTACCCTGCTTAAGCTGGAAATTGAAAAAATTGAATCTGATCTTGAAAAATTGGCCAAACAGGAAAAATCGTCTTTGGAAGAAATGCAGAAAAAAGAAGACGAAATAAAATCCGTTGACTCTAAAATTTCGGATGTAGACCGACAACGCATGGAACTTAGTTCTAAAATGCAGGAAAATCAGAAATCCCGCGGGCTTATCAAGAGAATAGAAGAGCTTAAGGCCTCGATCACCTCCAAATCTCAAACCATATCTGAAAAAGAAGCTGGCGTTTCAGATTTATTGAAAGAACTGGAAATTCTTGGCAGTGAAGAATCTTCTGAAAAAGACATCGTTAATCATATTGAAGGGGAACTCATTGCAATAAAAAACCAGATTATAAAAATAGAGGGCGAATCTGAATTATCCAGTACCATTCGGTCGCAGGATCCTCTTTCCGAATTAAGAACCGATATCCAGTTGCGGGAGTCTGAACTTCATGCATTACGTGCAAAAAATGTTGAAATAGATGCTGAGGCTAAAAGCAAATTGGAAATTGCAGAGGCCAAATCAGCCGAATTAAAACATCTGGACTCAAAGGAAGTTGCCGTAGAAGTGCCGGATATGGTTAAGGAAGCCACAGCACTCAGGTTTCAGGTTAAACGAATTGCTGAAGATATCGACAATTCTTTCAAAAGAACCAAAGAAATCAACCAGGAAATTGCAGTAATAGATAAAAAAATGCTTGAACTCAAGGAAGAGGCTTCAATACTGAAAGTCCGCTCATCGCCGCACCTTGCAAATCCCGCACTTAAATTGATTGCGGATATGAAAGAAAAAGACGGGGTAGGTATTCACGGTACTGTTGCAGATTTAATCCAATTCGATAACAAGTATTCGCATGCAGTTGAAGCGGCCGGGGGTTCACGCCTTCTTTATGTTGTTGTTGATGATGTCGATGTTGCCACCCGGATTATAGAACGTCTGAAAAAAGCACGCGCAGGCCGGGCCACATTCATTCCGCTCGCGCAGATAAAATCAACTGTGGCAAAAGGTGCCGGTGGTTTTTCATCCTTGGTGCATATCGTCAATTGTTCTGCGAAAGTCAAACAGGCAATCGATTATGTCTTTGGGGAAACCCTTCTCATCAATGACACATCTGATGCGAAAAAACTTGGGATTGGAAATTACCGGATGGTCACCCCGGAAGGTGAAATCTTCGAACGTTCCGGTATACTAAGCGGCGGGCGGACACAATCATCCATTCTTGGGGGAAAACAGCTTGCTTCGATTGAAGCCGAACTTTCCGATCTTAAATCAAAAAAAGATTCGCTAATCAGTGAACTTTATAGTTGCCGCGACGGAGAATCCATTTCAAGGCAGCAAAAATCCGAAATTGAGCTAAAAATACGCACCATTGAAATGGAACTCAAGCATTTTGATGAACAGCAGCACGAATTCATGGCATTAAAGCAAA
>CAZLMI010000073.1:0-5400 GCA_964560865.1 Microcaldota archaeon | reverse complement strand
GCTTGCTGCCGTGGCAGAGGCTTTAGGTTCAGTTGGTGTGAATATCGAAGCCATTTCCTGCTATGGTCTTGAAGATAAGGCAATATTCCGGGTTCTCACTGCAGATGTTTCATCCGCGGTTAAGGTTCTTTCGCGTGTTCCTACTGCAAAAATTCTAGAATCAGATATACTGTTGATAAAAATGCTTAATCGGCCTGGAGAGCTTGGAAAAATAACCCGAAAACTGGCTAACAAAGGGATTAACCTTGAAAATCTATATATCGTAGGCAAAAAGGAAAATTTTACTGAAGTTGCCATAAAGCCGGTTGAATCTGATGTTTCCAAGGCAAGGGATGTTTTGGGGGTAAAAGACTAGAATGGAAAAAAAGAATGTTGTTCTGGATACCAGTTTTCTGCTGGTTCCTTTTCAGTTAAAATTGGACATTATGCTGGAATTGGACTATCTGCTGGAAGGCGAATTTTCATTTATAGTTCCGTCCGGGGTCGTAAGTGAACTTACCAATCTCTCCAAAAACAGCGGCAAAGAAGGCGCTGCTGCACGGTTTGCATTAAAAGTTCTTGATATGAACAAGTCGAAAATCACGGTGGTTAATTCGAGTGGCAGTGTCGATGACTGGATATACCATTACTGCAAAGAATCTTCAAGCATTGCGTGTACTGTGGATCGCGCACTTGCTAAAAAACTCAAGTACGCTGATTGCAGGGTCATCGTTGTCAAAGGAATGTCTAAACTGGGGTTTATATGAATTCCGTCATAACTCACCTTTCGCTACTGCTCAAGGTGATCATATGACTGCGGTCATAACTCACCTTTCACTTTCGTTCAAGGTGATTGCATGAACGACGATTCGTTCATAACTCACCTTTCGCTGCTGCTCAAGGTGATCATATAATCGTAGAATTTTGTGCAACCGGAATCATCTTCGTATGCGTGGCACTCATTGTATTTTTTCTTTTTCACAAGTCCGATCCAATTACCTTTGAAAAGAAATGCCACGATGGAAAAACCACTCTAAAAATCACACCACATAGAAAAATAGATCTACTTGAAGTCTGCACTCCTCAAAAAGACGGTGTCATTAAAATGATCCGGACTCATTTAAAAAACAACGAAAAGGTTGAATTTTCCTATCCGTTTACATCTGCCAAAACCAAAATCGTAATCTACTTTGGAAAAGAAATTAAAAAATACGAAATCTGATATCTCTTTTTATTTCTAA
Organism: Microcaldota archaeon; assembly: GCA_964560865.1. Taxonomy (GTDB): domain Archaea; phylum Micrarchaeota; class Micrarchaeia; order Anstonellales; family Bilamarchaeaceae; genus CAZLMI01. The sequence continues at coordinate 4,180 of CAZLMI010000073.1, read as the reverse complement.
CCTTCTTATCAAGACATATGAAGTATCCCTTACTTATGTTCAGTGGTGAACATTTCAATGCAAATTTTTTTTATCATTCCAATTGCAATATTGACCACGCATTCCTTCTTTTGGAAGAGCATGAAAAAACTATTTTTGTGCCGAAGATGAATTCCCTTCTTGCAAAAGAAACTTTTAATGGAAATGTTGTAATCTACGAGGACGTCTATAAAGAGCTTGAAAAACGCCTAAAAGATAAAAAAGTTTACGTGGATGGCGCTTCGCTAAGTCTGCGGCTTTTTAATCGATTATCCATTTTTTGCAAGCCCATTGATTATTCACAGGAGCTTCTTTTGTTGCGAAGGACGAAGAGCAAGGACGAAGTTGCAAAAATAAGCAAGGCAGTATGGATTACCAAGGAAATTTTGGCTGGTCTTGAGATAACATCTGAAAAAACCGAATATCAGCTTAAGAAAGAAATTTTAAATGCAATGTATGACCGTGGCCTGAAACCCGCATTTGATCCGATTATTGCAAGCGGAAAAAATTCAGCTCACGTGCATGCAAGGAGCGGGGATCGGAAATTATCCGGAATCGTGATGATTGATCTGGGGGTTCGTTATGAGGAGTATTGCTCTGATATTACCCGTTGTTATTTTTTGGACGATGAGGTAAAACCCAAGAAAATGTATAAACAGCTTCAGGATATTACGGAAACCATAGTTGAGTCATTGCCTAATTATGAAACTGGTGACCAGGTTCACGAATTCGTACAACAGCTGATTAAGCGTGAGGGGTTGCCTGAGTTGCCTCATAATATTGGTCATGGGGTTGGGCTGGATGTGCACGAATTCCCAAGATTCTCGAAAAAATTCAAGGACCCGATTCCTGAGTCAACGTTTACAATCGAACCTGGCGTTTATTTCAGTGATTTTGGCTTGAGGTATGAAGAAACAGTGTACCATAATGGAACCAAGGCGAGGGTGTTATAGAAATAAAAAACCTTCTCCCCAGCAATAATGCTATTCCTGTCTGGATACGCCGACCTTTCTGGTCTTCTATCCCAGATCATGCTCATGCCGGGATGGCGGAGTCCGGAAAACGCGAAGGACTTAAGAACTAGTCGCAGTTCCCAATACAATTGCGCATTGGGAAATCCTTTGACTTAGTGTCTACGCAGGTTCAAATCCTGTTCCCGGCAAATTCGAAGAATTTGCATGGGAGTTCTGAACGGATCTCCGTTCAGTTATCTCCCGGCAATTCTGATATTTCTAAACTTTCACCTGCCTGCCAAGTGCTATAATACTGCGGAAGTTCTGAACAAGCCCGATCTTAGCATCTTATTTCAACGTTGGTATCTACTCTGATAAAGCCAATTGAACATATTTTTCTCTTTCTTCCAGTGCAGATACATGGGTTAAAAATTCTGCAATATCGGTTACTGCTTTTAATCTTTGAGTGGCGCGAGTATACTCCTGGTATACCTCTTCTTTCAATTCAGTAAATCTTCCAAAGGTCTGTCCCTGCAATCTGATTATATCTACCCTTTCTAATTCAACATAATTTCTCATCATATCAAGTAATTCTTTGGCTAGGTCTTGCGTTTCTTTGCGGGTTATAATGCTAAATAATATCTGGCACATTGCCCTGAATCTTTTAGATATATTTTCCACATATTTATCTGCATCTGTGCTTGCATCCTGCGGTTGCTGGAGTGCAATGAAAACTCTTTGCATTCCTTGGGATTCATCAAGGAGCACGATGTCTTTTTTGTCAAAAATATGGGCAATTGCATGCAAAACCTGTGCTTCCTGAGTCGGAAGGTCTATGCGTGCTTCAAATCCAATCATTGCCCCCTGATGTATGCGTTGCATTCCTCTTCTGAGTCGATCTCTTTCCAAGTCAGTTAACTCTTCCAAAGGCATAAAATGCCCATTGTGCGATACTGCCAGCAGGTAAACATCCCTTTTGTTAATTTTATCAAGAACTTTATAATTGGTCAATTGTCCCCCTTCTCTTGGCCTGATAAAGAATATCTCCTCAGTTCTTGGAAGTTTAAAGTTTTTCCTGGCCAAAGCTGCGCATAACTCTCTTGGGTTTATATGCCTGGTTGCATGCCTTACATTCATGTTATAATTTATGGCATTTAATATATATAAATCTTTGCTTTTACAGTTACTTCGGCCTATAATGTCCCCATTTTTGCAATGCCTGTGCAAGTTCGGGATTCTTTTTTGCCTTTTCTTCCAGGCGTTCACCTTCCATTGATGCTTCCACTGCCTGCATTGCTGCCTTTGCACCTGCACGCGTTCCTTTTGGGTGGCCGTGGATCCCACCGCTTACAAGAAGTACGAGGTCATTTCCGTAAATCTTTAGCACATCCGGGACCAGTCCTGGATGCAATCCTCCTGATGAAACCGGGAAAGCGGTTTTTATATTCCCCCAATCCTGTTCGAGCAAAATATTCTTCACTGCTTTGGTTTTCTTTTCCCTGAGCACATCTGCTATTGCCGTTACTTCGCTTTTGCTTCCAACCAGCTTTCCGACTGCAGTTCCGGAATGTATCTGACTTACACCAACAAGGCGCATTATCTTTGCAAGGAATTGCATTGTTATTCCGTGTTTCGGGTTCCTATCAAAAGCAGCATGCATTGCACGATGGGCATGTATTGCAAGGCCAATGTCGGAGCAGTAATCCCGCATAGTGTGAACTGCGGATGTTCCTGCAACCACGACATCAATCATGCAGTAATTCCATCCATTGTTTGCAAGCACGGTAGCTCGTTGTTTCATTTCTTCGGTTTCTGCAGTAATATTGATGAATGCGGATTTTCTTTCTCCGGTAAGTTTCTCTGCCTTATCCCGCAGTTTTGTCATGAATTTTACCCTTTCTTCAAATCTGTTGAATTTTGTTGAGGTTAAATTCTCATCATCCTTTACAAAGTCAAATCCACCCATCCATGTCTCGAATCCTATCTCAGCATGTTCTGCTGCTGAAAATCCTATTTTTGGTTTTGGAACTGCACCAGTGAGCTGACGCTTATGCACTTTCATCATTTTTCGTATTCCGTCCATGCCAAATGCCGGACCTTTGAAATGTTTTATATAATTCAAAGGAAGTGTTGCATCCACCAAGCGCAAATTCTTCAGGGCTTTCATGCCAAAAATATTCCCGGCAATCCCACTCAGGAGCTGGGGCAGATTTCCATCTTCCCACAGATCCCGCGGATACGCGATTTTCACATAATTGTCGGTGGCGTCAAATGCTGTTGCCTGCAATTTCTTCATTCTTGGGGGCAATTTGTATAATGTCGTCCATGTTCCGGTTGAGCTTTCGGATGCAATTCTTCCGATTGCTTCTTTTTTGCTTATTCCGTTTTCAGGTTCAAAATAAAACAGGCAGATTATCTCGTTTTTTGCCGGTTTGTAACTAAAATCCACAAATTCGTTGTACCAATCTATTTTTGACATGCAAAAGAAAATCAGATAAGAAATATAAGTTTATTGTTCTTCATCCGGTGCATTTTTTGGTGTATTCATTATTTTTTTTGCAAGTCCAACACCTGCTGCAATTACTATTCCCAGCATCACAATTCTGTCTGATGATCCGTCCATAAAAAAGTTTTTTATTTGGTTCCAGAATATCGCGCCTGCTCCGAATACTACCATGGATCCTACAATTGCCGCGGGTCCTTCCCATCCACCTTTGGGTGGTTTTGGCATTTCCTCTTCTTCCATGCTTGGCATTCCACCACTAAGCGTTGTTGTTTGATGAAGTGCATTAAAAAAAGCATTACCTGCTTTTCCTGTATTAGGGTATCTTATTTGAGTTGGAGTAGGTGTTCCTTCTTCTTTTGGTTTATCTGTAATATGCGTTATTATTCTCCTCATTTGTGGGCTTTTTTGTGTAGCGCCAGATGAAAATGGTGGGGTATTTATTGTTACCGATCTGATGCTTTGTGGGCGAGGTGTTATATTTGATCTTGCATCCACCCTTGCTTTTTCTGCTTCCAAAATTCGTCTAATTCTTGGAGGTGCTGATTTTGGTCTATCGCGATATTTGTTAAGAATTCTCCTTTTTGTCATAATCTTATTATATGCGCAACTCTTTATAAATGTGTATATTTATGGCAAAATAAGTTTAATATAAGGCTGTTGCATGACTCAGAGGTAAAGAATTAGAAACATTGCATGACATTTA